>JALYLO010000242.1 GCA_030774175.1 Actinomycetota bacterium | reverse complement strand
GCGCCGACACCCGCTCCTGCACCCGCGGCGGCGCCGATTTCCGCGCCGGCCACGACCATCGTCACGCCCAGCCCTGCTCCGACCCGCGTGCTCACCGACACGCTCCCGGCGGCCACTGCCGTTCTCCCGCAGATCGTGCCGAGCGAGAGTGACGGCAACGGCGTGTGCGCGAGCGCCGAGCAGGGCCGAGACGACGATCAGGGCCAGGACGACGATCAGGGCGAGGACGACGATCAGCGCCACGGCGACGAGCACAGCTACGGCGACGATCAGGGTCACGGCAACGATCAGGATCACGGCAACGATCAGGGTCACGGCAACGATCAGGGCCACGGCCACGGGAGCGGCTCCCCGCACGGGGCCTAATCGCGCACTGCGTAGTGCACAATGGCTCCGTGCCCCGCCTCGGACTCACCCGCCGTCTCGGCCCTGTCGGCGCCGCGCTCACGCTGTGGGACGTC
Organism: Actinomycetota bacterium; assembly: GCA_030774175.1. Next base: position 5,849 of record JALYLO010000242.1, on the reverse strand, counting down.
TGGCGCCGCCTGCCGCCCAAACAGCGGCGGTGGGTCTTGAAGCAGGCGCGGGCGCACGGGCCCCGGATCGCGAAGCAGGCGCTCGAGGCCCAGAAGAAGCGCCGCCCGAAGCGCTAGGTGCTAGGGCCCGGCGCTCAGCTCAGCTCAGCGCGGCGCGGGCGATGCGGTCCTGCTCGATCCCGTGCGCCGTCGGGTAGCCCTCGGACGGGCTCGCGCGCCACGGCCGGCCGACGAACCGCAGCGGCACGCCGGCGGCGGCCTCCTCGAGGCGGTGCCGGATCGACCGCCACGGCCCCATGTTCTGCGGCTCCTCCTGCGCCCAAACGACTTCGTCCAGCGACGGGTAGGACCCGATCAGCTCGCGTACTGCGTCGGAGGGAAACGGATAGAGCTCCTCGACACGCGCGACGGCGACCCAATGGGCGTTCGCGCGCGCCTCGTGGCCGAGCAGGTCGTAGTAGACCTTCCCGGCGCAGAGGACGAGCCGCCGGACCGACGCCTTGTCGGCCGTCGCGTCGTCGATCACCTGCCGGAACCCGCCGGTCGTGAGGTCGGCCAGCGTCGAGGCCGCCTCTTTCAACCGCAGCAGGCCCTTCGGCGTCATCACGACGAGGGGCCGCGCGGTCGCATCGAGCGCTTGGCGGCGGAGCAGGTGGAAGTACTGCGCCGCTGTCGTGCAGTTGATGATGCGGAGGTTCTCCTGGGCCGCGAGCTGGAGGAAGCGCTCGAGCCGCGCGCTCGAATGCTCCGGCCCGTTGCCCTCGTACCCGTGCGGCAGGAGCAAGGTCAGCCGTGACGTCTCGCGCCATTTCGAGAGCGCGGAGGAGATGAACTGGTCGATCACGATCTGCGCGCCGTTGGCGAAGTCGCCGTACTGCGCCTCCCAGAGGACGAGCGCCTCCGGCGCGGCTGCCGAGTAGCCGTACTCGAATCCGACGCAGGCGTACTCCGACAGCGGCGAGTTGAACCCCTCGAACGACGCGGTCGCCGCGTCGATGTGCTGCATCGGCATGAACGTCTCGGCGGTGTGGAGGTCGTGGAGGACGAGGTGCCGCTGCGAGAACGTGCCGCGCTGGGTGTCCTGGCCGGTGAGGCGGATGGGGATCCCGTCGACGAGCAGCGAGGCGTACGCGAGCGCCTCCGCCTGACCCCAGTCGATGCCGCCTTCCTCGATCGCGACCCGCCGGCGCTCCAGTTGGCGCGCAAGCTTCGGGTGCACGGTGAACTCTTCGGGCGTGCGCAGGAGCTCGTCGTTCAGCTCCTTCAGCGTGTCGGCCGGGACGGCGGTGAGGACGTCACCGGTGGTGGCGAGCGGAATCGCACCGTCGTGCTCGACCTTGGCCCTCTCGGTTCCGAACGACGCCTTCAACCGCTCGTGCGCGGCTCGAAGCATCGACTCGACTTCGTCGACGAAGGAGTCCGCCTCCGCCTGCGTGAGCACACCCTCCGCGACGAGCTGCGCCTCGTAGAGCTCGCGCACGCTCGGATGGCCGTTGATCTGCTCGACCATCAGCGGCTGGGTGTATGCGGCTTCGTCCTGCTCGTTGTGCCCGAAGCGCCGGTATCCGACCAGGTCGATCACGACGTCGTGGCCGAAGCGGCGGCGGTACGCCATCGCGAGCCGGACGGCGGCGACCGCGGCCTCGGGGTCGTCGGCGTTGACGTGCACGATCGGTACGTCGAAGCCCTTGGCCAGGTCGGAGGAGTAGCGCGTCGAACGGCCCTCGCTCGGATCGGTCGTGAACCCGATCTGGTTGTTCGTGATCAGGTGTAGCGTGCCCCCGGTCGAGTAGCCGGCGAGATCGTGGAGGTTGAACGTCTCTGCCACGATCCCTTGCCCGGCAAAGGCGGCGTCGCCGTGCAGCAGGACGGCCAGCGCGACGGAGGGGTCGTGGGCGCCGTCCCGTGTCGAGCGGTCGGTCTGCTCGGCCCGCGTCCGTCCCTCGACGACCGGATCGACTGCCTCGAGGTGACTCGGATTCGCAACGAGGCGCACGCCGACCTTGCCGTTCGCCGTCGTGCGCGTGCCGTGCGCGGCGAGGTGATACTTGACGTCGCCCGTGCCGCCTTCGGGGTCGGCGGCGACGGCGTCGAGCGTCCGCTCACCCTCGAACTCGCGCAGGATGTACTCGTAGGGCATGCCGATCGTGTGCGCGAGGACGTTCAGGCGCCCGCGGTGCGCCATCCCCAGGACGACCTCGTGCGCGCCCGACTCGGATGCCAGCTCGATCGTCTCGTCGAGCATCGGGATCATCACGTCGAGCCCCTCGAGAGAGAACTGCTTCTGGCCGAGGAAACGCTTGCGCAGGAACCGCTCCATCCCGTCGACCTCGCACAGTCGACGGAAGAGCGTGCGCTTCTCCTCAGCGCTCAGCGCTTGCCTGTAGCGGCCCGCCTCGATCGCCTGCCGGAGCCAGACCCGCTGCTGGTGGTCGGAGAGGTGCTCGAGCTCGTACGCGATCGTCCCGCAGTACGTCTCGGAGAGCTTCGGCAGCACGTCGGCGAGCGACTCGCCCGGGAGGTGGACGCGCAGGAGCGACGCGGGGATCCGCGCCTGGAGCTCGGGGGTCAGCTTCGGCTCGAGTCGCATCGGCTCGAGCGACGGGTCGCCGACCGGCTCGGAGCCGAGAGGATCGAGCCGCGCGGCAAGGTGCCCATGCGTGCGGTGCGCCTTCACGAGCGCCATCGCCGCGGCAACGCCTCCCAGCAACTGCACGTCGATCTCGCCCTGGGGCGGCGCGGGCACCTGAGGCGCCGGCGCGGTGCGCCCGTTGTCCCCGTTCCGATCGTGGGGAAGCGATTCGAGCAGCCGGGCGATGCCGGGGTGCGTCGCGACGAGCTCGGAGCCGCCGCCCTCGAAGAACGCGCGCCACTCGGCCGGCACGGCCTCGGGATTGTCGAGATACTCGTCGAGCAGGGCGCGCGCGTAGCCGGCGTTCAGCCCGTCGACGTCATGCGAGCTCATCCCTGTGTTGTACCAGGGTGCGCCTGGTTTCCCTGCCGCTTCCTTCCTGCGCTCAGCAGAGCGGGTTCAGTAGAGCGGGTGGTGGGTGATCACCTGGAGCGTCGCCCCGACGACGAAGCAGATGCCGATGACCGCGATCGCGAGCGCGATCAGGCGCTGCTGGTCGCGGCTCATGACGGTCGCGCAGAGCGCCAGGATCAGCGCCGCGGGCGCGAGCCGAAACGGGCGATAGATGAGCTCGAGCGCGCCGATGAACAGCGCACCGGCGGCCATCAGCCCGGCCACCGCCTCGGCGGGCGGCGTCCTCTCTCTGCGAGGAGCGATCACGCGTCGACCCTATCGCGGTGTACGCGCGGGGCGCGGGCCGCTTCGCGCCTGCCGTGCGGGCCGCCGCGGCGTGGGCGCGGTCCCGTCGGCCGCCGCCACGGCCGCCAAACGGAGGACTCGTCCGGTTCGATGCCGGCCTCGGGCTCGGCACGGATCGCGTACCAGACGACCAGGCCCAGGTAGACGATCGGGATCTTCAGGATCAGCATCATGAAGATCAGCTCCCACGCGCCGCTCGACATGTGCGGATTGTACGGAACCGTCTCGCCCGCGGCTATCTCTAGCCCACCCCTGCGCACGAGCGCGGCCGAAAACCGGGCCGCCGGCGGCCGTGGGGCGAAGGTGCACGGCCGCAACAGTCACGTTCGGCGCAGAACGCCCCTTCACGACAGCGTGACTTTCACATAGAGAAGCAGGGCCACGCCGACGACGAGCCAGACGAGCAGGGTGGTCATGACCCACCTCGGCGGCATTATCCGAGCGGCACCGTGAGCGTCAGCACGTCGGTGTCGTTGTAGTAGGGCGACGTGTAGAGGAACCAACTCGCGTGTGCCTCGAAGGTCGCGTAGCCGGAACCGACGCCGCCGCCGGTCTGCCACGCGGGCCCGGGGCTGCACGAGGCGACGCCACCTGTGTCGCAGCCGTGCGCCGCGATGGAGATGCTCGTAATCGTGCCGTCGCTCTTGCAGTAGCTGACGACGAGGTAGTGCCTGAGCGAGGCGATCGGCCAGACGCTCGCCGAATGCGACGCCTCTTGCTGGGTGCAGCCGGACCAGCCGCCGCCACCGCCGTCACACGCCGCACCACAGATGAGGTCCTGGATCGGCCCCTGCGCGGCCGCACCGGCGGGAACCGCCAGTGCGGCGAGCAGGCCGAGGATGAGGAGTGCCTTGCGCACGTGCATGCTCCTTTCGTTGTCTTTGGCGACAACGATAGGAGGGGAGTGCGCACGTGTCTGTGCCGGGTGCGTGCAGATAACGTGACGATGTGCCCGGCGCGAACGTCTTCGAGCTGATCGAGCCGCGCTCTCGGCTTCGGGTGATCGGCGACTCAGAGCCGGCTGCTGCACTGGTGATCGGCGGAGTTGCAGCGAGGGAGGGCTACGACAGACGGGCGGGGCGGACGTGGTGAGTGCTGCTGACTCGCATGAAGCGCGACCGGCGCCCGTGCCCGAACCGAACGTCTTCGCCGCGGGCGAGGCCGACGTACACGACGTCCGTGAGCTTCTGCGCGAGTACGCGGCCGCCCTCACCTTTCCGCTCGACTTCCAGGGCTTCGACCGCGAGCTCGCGGAGCTGCCGGGGGCGTACGCGCCACCAAAGGGGGCGCTGCTCGTTGCGCGCGCGGACGGCGCGGCCGCAGGCTGTGTCGCGCTCCGGCCGCTCGACGAGACGACGTGTGAGCTGAAGCGGCTCTATGTCCGGCGGGCGCACCGCGGCCGCGGGGTCGGCCGGCTGCTCGTGGCGTCGATCCTCGAAGAAGCGCGCCGCCAGGGCTATCGCGTGATGCGGCTCGACACGGTTCCCGGGATGGAGGCTGCGCAGGCGCTCTACGAGCAGCTCGGCTTCCGAGAGATCGCCCCGTACACCGACAACCCTGTGGAGGGGACACGGTTTCTCGAGCTAGAGCTTGATCCTTGGATCTGATCGGGTCGAAGTCGGCCGAGGTCGGCGGCGACGATCGAGAAGGTGCACGTGCTCAGTGAGTTTGGTGACGCTCTCGGTAGGCGCGCACCTTCTCACGGTTCCCGCACGTCTGCATCGAGCACCACGCACGCGAATGGTTCTTGGCGGTATCGAGGAACGCCCAGCGGCAGTCGTCGGCGCGGCAGGCCTTGATGCGCGACCACGTGCCATCGGCCATGCCCACGGAGACCTCCGCGAGGATGCGGCCGAGCGCGCCGCGCACGCCGGGAGCGGCGGCCTCGACCCGCGCCACACCGTCGGAGAACCGCACGCCGAGCCCGGCGCGACGGGCGGCCGCATCGAGCACCGACGTCGCCGCCTCGACATTCGCCGGTAGCTCGTTCTGCGCCCCGATCAGGTCGCGGAGCGCCTCGCGGACCCCGACCGCGTAGGCCAGATCCGCTCGGGTCGCGCGCGCGTCGGACGCGATCAGGCCGCGCTCGGCGAGCCAGGCGACGAGCGCGCGGGGGCTCTCGAGCTGCTCCTCGTAGGGACGCAGGTCGAGCGAGTTGACGAAGTCGATGACGAGGTTGCTGTTCACCATTCAATCCGCTTGAGAGGTTACGTAACTGCTATCATGCTATCACTGGTTACAAGCGAAGGGAGACAAGGAGGATGGAGATGTTCCAGCACCCGGAGATCATGCGGTTCCTGGCCACCGAGCACGTAGAGGAGCTGCGGCGCGCGGCGCGGCCGGTCGTGAAATCCCCGCGCCCGGCGGCCACCGACCTCGCCGGGATCGAGCTGAGGCTCTGCCGGGTGGGCGACGACCCGGCGCTCGAGCAGCTCGCCGCGCTCGCGGAGCAGCCGCTTCCGTTTGGCCGATTCGTCGTAGCGCTGGTCGACGGCCGGCTCGTCGCGGCACTTCCCCT
>JALYLO010000241.1 GCA_030774175.1 Actinomycetota bacterium | reverse complement strand
CGCGGGAATACCTCGAGTTCTTCCTGCCGCTCGTCGGTAGCGCGATCCAGCTGCCCGATCCACTGCCGCCGCCGCTCGAGCAAGGCGCGCGTGCCGCAATGGCGGAGCGTTTACCGAGCGAGGCGGCGATCCCCTTCGACGAGCTCGCAGCGGCTCCCTTCCCGAAGCTCGTCGTTTCGGGCGCGCACAGCGCTGCCTTCGACGCCGTCTGCAACGTGCTCGAGGACCGACTCGCCGCCGAACGCGCGGTCCTGCCGGGTGCCGGGCACTCGCTGCCTCGCGCGCCGGGGTACAACGAGACACTCGTTTCATTCGTCCAGCGCGCGTCGTGATCGAGACGGAGCGGCTGCTGATTCGTCCGCCGAGCAATGAGGAGCGGATCGAGCTGCTCGCGCTGTGGTTCGATCCCGCGAACGATCGCGCGACGGCAGACGCGACGCCGGAGCAGGTGCGTGCGTGGGCGGAGGGAGTGCCCTGGGGAGTCTGGGAACGCGAGAGCGGCGAGCTGGTCGGCGACTGCAGCCTCCACTTCGATACGGGCTTCGGCGAATGGGAGCTGTCGTACGGCTTCCGCCGCGACCGCTGGGGCCGCGGCTACGCGACGGAGGCGGCGCGTGCATGTGTCCGCTACGGCTTCGAAGAGCTCGGCCTCGAGAAGATCGTCGCCGACATCGATCCCGCGAACGCAGCCTCGGGACGCGTGCTCGAGAAATGCGGCCTCGAGCAGGTCCGCAGGCTGGACGATGGCAGGCTGTTCTACGCCGTCACACGGGAAACGTTTCGCTGAGCTCGAGCCCGTCGAGTACGAGACGATCGGCGTCCGCAGGATCGTGGAACCGGATCGACCAGGCGGTCTGGCGCAGCACGATGTGGGCAACGTAGACCAACCAGATCTCTTCGCCCGTCCGGGCGAGCGCGTATGTACGGAGAGCAGGAGTGCGCGTGTAGTACCAAAGCGTCGCAACGTCGAACAGCCTGTCGCCGTTCAGTGCGCCGTCCCAGTCGACGACACCGGTGACCTCGTCGCCCACGGCGAGGATGTTGTCCGTCGTGTAGTCCCAGTGGACCAGGTCGCCGGTGTCGCGCAGCTCGTGGGAAAAACGATCCGCGAGCTCGCGACATCGACGCAATACGGTCGCTCCCGCTCCTGAGTGCTGCTTGAGCAGCGTCAGGTCGATCCACTCGTTGTAAGAGCCGAATTCGTCGAGGAGTCGTTCGGGCCAGCTCGGTGAGTCGGCGATGCGCACTCCTACCAGCGCCTCATTAAGCGCGAGCACGCGCTCGACGGCCCAGGGCGGAAGCTCGTTCCACTCTCCAATCGGCAGGCCCGGCAGCTCTTCTTGCACACAGAGACCGGGGCGAACGAACACGTAACGCGGCGCCGGATAGCCTCGCTCATTGAGAAGGCCGGCCGCCTCGCGCCCGGCCTCCGTCCAACTCGTCTTTACGACGTACCGGTTCCCGCCCGTGTCCAACGCGCGCCACGCGCCGAACTCTCCATGCGCTGTGCGCTCCAGGAGTCGGTATGGCGTGCCGGTGAGGTCAGGCGGCTCGGCGCTCGCGCTAGCCGCGTGCTTCAGGTTTCGTTGGATTCCGCGGCGGTCGGGGCGGTTGTGGCTTTGCGTTTGTCATGTTTACCTCAGTTTGCGAGGACGAATATCCAGGCGACGACTTCAGTCGCCAGGCAAAGGATAGCCAGGCGGAACGACCAGAAGAGCCGGTTGAGCTTCGGCTGGTTCGATTCCCAGTTTTCCTCGTGCGTTTGCGCGAGATAGAGCCAAAGGAGTCCCGGCGCATTTCGTTCGGGAACTTCGACATGGTCCTCGATCAAAATCCGAGCCGAAACAACGAAGTTCCAGATCCACGGAAGCAGGATGAGCAAACAGAAGACGGCGACGCCGACGAATGCCCCGACCGCCAACCATGCGGGAGTATCGAAGGCTGCGCTGGCAAGGTGCCTCTTGACAAGATCGTTGCGATGGGTAAGTGCCTGACCCCCTAGGAATGCCGTCGTGAGTCGAAATCGACCGAATGTGTGCACGAAACGCAAGGAACTTCAGGCGCTTCGGCGTTCGGCACGCGCCTCTTGTTCGCGACGTCTGATGATCGGATTGGCGAGCTTGACGATCTCGAGCAGGTAGACGATGTACACAGACACGGCGAGCGCCACGAGACCAATGGCGGCGTCGACGGCGAGCGCCCACGGCCGCCAATCGCCGTGCGGGTGCGGTTTGACGAAGCGGGTCGCGAGCGCCGCCGCGGCGAGCGTCGCGCACCACGCGTAGATGGTCAGCACCGCTCGGCGTTGCGAATAGCCAATGCTGAGGAAACGGTGATGCAGGTGAAAGCGGTCGCTCTCGTACACCGGCAGGCCGTGCTTGATCCGTTTCGCGACCACGAACGACGTGTCGATGATCGGCACGGCGAGCACGGCGAGCGGCAAGAACAGCGTCACCAACGAAGCTGTCTTGAGCAGGCCTTCGACGGAGACTCCGGCGAGAGTGAAACCGAGCAGAAGCGCGCCGGAGTCGCCCATGAAGATGCGTGCCGGATAGAAGTTGTGGCGCAGGAAGCCGATCGTCGCGCCGAGCACGATCGACAGGAGGA
>JALYLO010000240.1 GCA_030774175.1 Actinomycetota bacterium | reverse complement strand
CGGTCGAAGCGGCCCGGGCGCAGCAGCGCCGGATCGAGGATGTCGGGGCGGTTCGTCGCGGCGATCAGGATGATGTTGTCCTTCATCTCGAAGCCGTCCATCTCGACGAGCAGCTGGTTCAGGGTCTGCTCGCGCTCGTCGTGGCCGCCTCCGAGGCCGGCGCCACGATGGCGGCCGACGGCGTCGATCTCGTCCATGAAGATGATGCAGGGGGACGCCTGCTTGGCCTGCTCGAAGAGGTCGCGGACACGCGAGGCGCCGACTCCCACGAACATCTCGACGAAGTCGGAGCCGGAGATCGAGAAGAACGGGACGCCCGCTTCGCCGGCGACGGCGCGTGCAAGGAGCGTCTTACCGGTACCGGGAGGCCCGTAGAGCAGCACGCCCTTCGGGATCGACGCCCCGAGGGCCTGGAACTTCTTCGGGTTCTCGAGAAACTCCTTGATCTCCTGGAGCTCCTCGACCGCCTCGTCGACGCCCGCGACGTCCTTGAAGCCCATCTTCGGCGTGTCCGGCGCCATCCGCTTCGCGCGCGACTTGCCGAAGCTCATCACCTTCGAGCCGCCGCCCTGCACCTGATTCATCAGGAAGATCCAGAATCCGATCAGCAGGAGGAACGGGAGGAACGACCCGATCAGCGCTGTCCAGGAGAAGCCCCCGGTCCCCTTGGAGTCCCAGTTGACCCCCTTCGACTGGAGCAGGTCCTGGAACTTCAGCTGCGCCTGGTCCGAGGCGTAATGGACCGTCGCGTGCCTCCCGTCCGACAACTTCAGGGTGATCGCGCGCTTCGACGGATTGAACACGGCGGACGAGACGTCGCCTGAATTGACCTTCGCGATCGCGTCGGACGTGGTCAGCTTGTCCGTGTTCTTGTTCTTCGGGATCAGCGTCTGGCTGGCCAGCCAGACCAGCAGGACGATGACGATAAGCGGGAAAAAGGCGCTGCGGAAGAAGCGATTCACAATTGGTCTTCGGTCAGGGTAGCCAAGAGGATGTTCTCCGGGTTATCGGCATAACCTTCCGTAACGGGAGGGATTACTGCTCCTCCGGCATCAATGCAGGATGCAGGACCCCGACATAGGGCAGATTCCGGTACCGCTCAGCGTAGTCGAGGCCGTAGCCGATCACGAACCTGTTCGGGATCTCGAAGCCCACATAGCGCACGGGAATGTCGATCTCGCGGCGGGACGGCTTCGTCAGTAGGGCGCAGATCTCCAGGCTCGCCGGCTCGCGAGACTCCAGATTCCGCAGCAGGTAGGAGAGCGTCAGGCCCGAGTCGATGATGTCCTCGACGACGAGGACGTGCCGGCCCTCGATGTTGATGTCCAGGTCCTTCAGGATCCGAACGACGCCGGAGGAGTCGGTCGAGGCGCCGTAGCTCGAGATCGCCATGAAGTCGATCTCGCACGGGACCGTCAGCGAGCGCATCAGGTCGGCCATGAAGAAGACCGCGCCCTTGAGGACGCCGACGAGCAGCAGTTCGCGGCCCGCGTAGTCGACGGAGAGCTCGGCACCGAGCTCCCGGATCCGCGACTGGAGGCGGTCTTCCTCGATCAGGACCTCGCCGACCCCCGACTCGAGCTCAGTCGCCGACACGGCTCGCCCTCACCCCCTCGGCCTCGACGATCCCCGGCACGGCCACGACGTCGTCTCCTCGCACGACGAGCGGCCACCCTTCACGGTCGGAGCGCGGGATCTTGGCGTCGACGAACACGTCCTGCACCTTCCTCGAGCGGCCCGCGAGCCGGTCGCCGGGCCTCCAGCCTCGTACCTTAAGCCCTGGCAGCTCGGATTCGATCCGCCATGGTCCCCAGTCGACCGCATCACGAAGGTCGACCGGGCCGTGCTCGAGCCAGAGACGCTCGTGCTCCCGCACGGCCTGCAACCCTCCGCCGAGGTCGATTCGCTTGGTGCCCGCCGGAGCATCGAGCAGCTCGGCAAGTGCCGGAGGCATCGTCCGCCGCTCCTCGAGGGCCCGCAGCACGTTCTCGCGCGCAGCCGGGTGCAGTTGCCGGAGGCGCGGGACGATCTCGTGCCGGATCAGCCCGCGCAGCGACTCGCGGTTCGAGGAGTCGGTGCGCCACTCGAGGTTGCGTTCGCGGCAGAAGGCCTCTGTCTCCTCGCGCCACACGCAGAGGAGCGGACGCACGATGCCGTCCTCGCGGCGAACTTTGACGCCTTTCGTCGTCCCGCTCGTCGCGAGGCGGTAGAGGATCGTCTCGACCTGGTCGGAGAGCGTATGCCCGGTCGCGCGCAGCCGGCCGGGCTGGAAGGAGTAGCGGACGTCGCGCAGCGCCGCCTCGGTCTCGCAGCGTGCGGCCGCCTGCGCGATCGTGGCGTCGAAGCGCTCCGCGCACCAGCGCGCGTCCTCGTCCGACTCCTCGCCTCGCAGTGCGTGGTCGACGTGCAGCGCCGAGACGGCGTAGCCGAGCTCGCGCAGCGCGTGGAAGAGGCACGTGGAATCGGCGCCGCCCGAGACGAGGCAGAGGACGCCGCCGCCGGGCTCGATCAGCTCGTGCCTGCGGATGTGGGACTCGATGCGCCCGAGGAGCTCCAGGCCCACAGGCTAGCGCCACCCGCGTGAGAGCCAGTGCCGGCCTGCGTACGCCGCGACCTCCCCCGCGGCCCACCGCAGTAGGAGGAAGGCGCCCGCCAGCTTCAGGAGCGGTCTCAGAAGAGCACGCTCCGGTATTCGAGGGCCTGCTTCATGCCGATCGACTCGTAAAGCGCGATCGCGGGCCCGTTTTCCCTGCGGACGAAGAGCGTCACCGCCGGCGTCGTCTCGAGCAGCAGCCGGCAGAGGTCGCGCATGCCGCGGGCGCCGTAGCCCCGTCCGCGGGCCTCGGGGTCGACCCACACCTGCTGGATCTGCACCGCGGCGGGCGTCCAGGCGGACGCCTCGGCCTTGAAGAGCACCACGTCGTCCTCGAGCCAGAGCCACGAGCGTCCCTCGTCGACCTGGGCCTCGGTGCGCCACCGGAACGCCTCGGGCTCGCGTGCGAGGGGGTCGATCGCGAGCTCGAGCCTGTGCGCGGCGGCGCAGGCCGGAATCAGGCGGTCGACGTCCGCCGGGGTTGCCGCCCTGAGGCCCGTGCTCCCGGGCTCGGGCGGCTCGGCGATCGCGTAGACCGGCTGGCGGGGGCGGTCCTCACGCGGTTCGGGCAGCCGCTCGCGCGCTGCCTCCCAGAGCGCGGAGACGGCGCCCGCCTCACCGATGATCATCCGGGATGCGCCCTGCACCGCGGCCTCCGCGAACGCTTCGCAGCCTTCGCCCGACGGCACGACGTTCGAGCCCACGTGACACAGCGCAGTCAGGTCCCCGCCGTCCGCCTCGACCGCGGTGAACCGACCCAGTCCGCGGCGCGCGACGTCCTCCAGGAAGACGCGCTCGACGGGGGAACGCGCACAGAAATCGAGCACCTGCCGGGTACTCGGCTCGACGAGTTTCACGCCACAAGTCTCCTATAGAGTGCGCGCCCGATGCCGATCCATATTCGCGCCGAGCCGGGCCACTACGCGGAGGCGGTCCTGCTGCCCGGTGACCCTCTGCGGGCCAAGTACATCGCAGAGACCTACCTCGACGACGTCGTCCAGCGGAACTCGGAGCGCGGCCTCCTGGGCTTCACCGGCACGTTCCGGGGCACGCCCGTCTCGGTTCAGGGCACGGGCATGGGCTGCCCGGGCGCGACCATCGTTTTCGAGGAGCTCGTGCAGCTCGGCTGCAAGAAGCTGATCCGCGTCGGCACCTGCGGCGGCCTCCAGCCGCACCATTCGCTCGGCGACGTGATCGTCGCGCTGACGGCCGTCCCGGCCGATTCGACGGCGATGCACCTCGTTGGCAACGAGCCCCACTGCCCGACCGCGTCGTGGTCGATCATCCACGGCGCCGTGCACGCGGCGAAGGAGCTGGGCCAGGAGCTGCACGTCGGGCCGATCGTCTCCAGCGACCTCTTCTACAACCCCGACGGCGGCCAGTACGAGCGCTGGTCGAAGCGCGGCGTGCTGGCGGTCGAGATGGAGTCGTCCGCGCTCTTCACGGTCGCCGCCCTGAAGGGCGTCGAGGCCGGCTGCCTGCTGACGGTCAGCGACATGTTCGTCGAGGGCGA
>JALYLO010000239.1 GCA_030774175.1 Actinomycetota bacterium | reverse complement strand
TGGGAACTGCGCTCGCGGCGGTCTCGTGGCCGCATCCGAGGCAGATCTGGGATCGCAGAGCGAGGGCTATCTCGATCGGCTCGCGGTTCCGTACTGGCGCGCGATGTCGACCTGGTACGAGACGCTGGAGCTCGGTGCCCCCGGGGGCGACATCTTCGAGACGATCACCGGGATGCTCGAAGGCGAGGCGTTCGCGTCATCCCTCAACCCCGGTCACCTGATCCACTACGAGGAGTGGCTCGACTCGCCGATCCGCGCCGGCTCGAGCGACCCGATCGCGAGCGGCATGGTTTTTCAGAGCGACATCATCCCGACGGGGATCCGCCCCGGCTGGACCGCGAACTGCGAGGACACCGTCGCGATCGGGGACGCAGACCTCCGCGCCGCCATCGAGTCGCGGCACCCCGAGCTCTGGTCGCGGATCACGGCCCGCCGCGCCTTCATGCGGGACCGCCTCGGCATCGACGTGCGAGCCGAGGTCTTGCCGCTGACGCCCACCCCTCTGTATTTCCCGCCGTTCTGGCTCAACCTCGACCACGCACTCGCGTACGCGTGAACGCTCTCGACGGCAAGTCGGTCCTGGTCACGGGCGCGGCACGCGGAATCGGTGCGGCCGTCGCCGAGGCCGTCGTCGAGGAGGGAGGTGCTGTCGCTCTGCTTGACATCGACCCCGCAGGCGCCGACACCGCTGCACGCCTCACCGACCGGGCTGCCGCGCATTTCTTCCCGTGCGACGTGCGGTCACTCGTGGAGGTCGAGCGAGCCGTGGCCGACGCCGAGCGGGCTCTTGGTGGCCTTGACGGCCTGGTCAACAACGCGGGCGTCAACGCGTACTTCGACGCCGTGGCGATGACCGAGGACGACTGGGACTCCGTGTTCGCCGTTGATCTCAAAGCGGCCTGGATGCTCGCGAAGGTCGCACTGCCGGGCCTGATCGAGCGCCGCGGCGCGCTCGTCAACATCAGTTCGATCCACGCTCGACTGACGCTTCGGGGCTTCTTTCCCTACGCGGCCGCGAAGGCCGGGCTCGAAGGCCTCACGCGCGCGCTCGCGCTCGACTACGCGCCGGCCGGTGTTCGCGTCAACGCGGTGGCGCCCGGGTACACCGAGACCCGCCTCATGCAGGAGTGGCTCGACCTCCAGGACGATCCGGCGGCGGCGCTGGAGAGCGTGCTCGCGAGCATCCCGCTCGGGCGGATCGCCGATCCTCACGAGATCGGCAACGCCGTCGTGTTCCTGCTCAGCAACCAGGCCTCGGCGATCACCGGCGCGACGCTGGCGGTCGACTGCGGGATCGGAGCCCTCTTTGCGACATAGAACTAGTGCCTGACGACGGAGGGAGTCCAGTGGCCTCGAGCCCCAACGAGCTTCGCACGCGGTTCGGCGCCGTGTACACCGCCGCCCTGACCGACGTGCTCGACGGTCTCGGTCATCGCCACCAGACCCTGCCGCCCGAGGTCGTCCCGCTCGAGCCGGGCGCGCGTATTGCCGGTCCCGCCTTTGCCGTCGAGGGGCGGACGAATCACTCGATCGACGCCGAGGTGTCGATTCGCCGCATCCTCGAGATGCTCGGCTCGGTGCCCGCCGGCCACGTCGTCGTCTACGAGCCGGGCGACGCGACGTGCGCCCACTTCGGCGAGCTCTCCGCGACCTCGCTGCAGGCCCACGGCGTCGTGGGCGTCGTGATCAACGGCGGCTGCCGCGACGTCGACCTGATTCGTGAGTCGGGTCTGCCGGTGTTCGCGCGCTACCGCACACCGCAGGATGCGGTCTCGCGCTGGGAGGTGCTCGAGTGGGGGCACGAGATCGAGATCGAGGGTGTCATCGTCGCGACCGGCGATTATGTGGTCGGTGACGCCGACGGCGTCGCGGTGATCCCGCGCGACCTGATCGAGGCGGTGCTCGCGGAGGCGGAGGCCCTGGTGGGGACCGAGAACCTGATCCGCGACGCGGTCCGGAACGGGATGAAGCCGCTCGCCGCCTACGAGCAGTTCGGGAAGTTCTGATCAGGCGATTCCTCTTTACCGCATATCGCCTGTCAACCATGACACCCGGTCTGGACGAGCGCTGCCCGGAATCGCCGCTCGCCTGCCGTCCGCTCGAGGCGCTCGAAATGCTCCTCGGCGTACGCTGCAAAGTCGAACTCGAGCTTGGAAAGCGCCTGCTGCAGGACGCCCCACATCGCTTCGCGGAAGTCCGACATGAACCGCATCAGCACGTGGACGCCGAGATCGCCGCCGCCGTACGCTTCGAGGAGCTCTCCGTCCCCCGGCTCGTCCAGCCCGTTGTTGACGGCGAAGTTCGCCAGGTCGAAGGCCGGGTCGCCCATCCCGGCGTACTCCCAGTCAACGATCCAGAGACGGCGGCCGGCCGCGATGAAGTTCGCGGCAAGCAGGTCGTTGTGGCAAGGGGTGAGGGGTCTTGGGCCGAGCCTCATTTCGATCGCGGTCGACAGCGTGTGCGCGCGCTCGTACGCGGGCGGCACTGCGACGCCCCGCAAGCGCGCACGTGCCGCGTACTCCTCCACGATCCGGAACGAGTCGAAGCGGCCCGGAATCGGCGGCCCGCAGTGGAGTCGCCGCAGCAGCTCCGCAGCCTCACGGACGGCCACCTCACCCGCTGCTCCCCCGATGAACCTCGTGACGAGGTGGCCCTCGGGCTCGACGAACGCGAAGACATCGGGGCCGATGCCGAGCTCCGACGCGACGAGCGAGGCCGCGTGCTCGACGCGCCGGTCAATGCCGAGCAGGCTCGTGTCCGCGCCGCCGATACGCAGCACGTACTGCTCGCCGCCGACGGCGACCTTGAAATTATGGTTCGTGATCCCGCCGCCGAGCCGCTCGACCGACTCGACGCCGGCAGGCCAGACCCGGGCGGCGACCACGTCGATCACGCGCGGATGCGCTCGCCCGCCGGGTCCCAGAGCGGCTCGGCCGCGACCTCGCCCGCGAGCCATTCGCCGAAGATCTCGACCTCGACCGATTGGCCAGGCTCGGCGCTGGCCGCCGGAAGGTACGCGTA
>JALYLO010000238.1 GCA_030774175.1 Actinomycetota bacterium | reverse complement strand
GCCGTGGCGCTGCCCGAGACGGCGTGCGGGCCCGTAGCGAACGTCCCCGGGAGAAGCAGGGTCTTCGTCACCCGGCCGACGGCCCTGCCGCTCCAGCTGTGGGAGGAATCGAGCGTGACGGTGTACGAGCAGTCGATGGAGCACGTGAGGAAGACCTTCTCGCCGGGGTGCTTGCCCGTCTTGGCGGGCCTGCCCGCGACCAGCACGAGCTTCGGCGTCAATGCGAGGCCGGGGCAGGTGGCGGCGATCCCACGGTGCACGGTCGCGGCCGCGGCGCGCACCGGGAAGAGGGATGCCTTCGGCGACCCGTCGACGTAGAACTCCCCCGACTGCCAGGTGGAGAGATCGGGCTCGTCCTGGACGTGAAAGAGCAGGAGCCCCATCACGTTGGTCTGGCAGAAGCTCATCTGCATCGCCAGGGTGTACATCTGGGCCTGGGTCAACTCGTCGACGGGATGCGTCGTCGCGGGCTCCGTGCCGGCGTACAGCCGCGTCTTCGCAGCCGGCAGGACGGTTTCGATCCCGAACTCGTCGTAGAGAATCGGCAGCGTCGAGCCGCGCTGCACCGTGCCGTCGAACGCCGCGCCGAGCAGCCCGACGAGCTTCGTGTAGTCGGCGAGCCCGATCGACGTGCCGTTCGGATGCGGGAAGCTCGGGCCGGTGGCGGAGGTCTCGGGATACGGGTGGAAGGCGAAGGCGTCCATGATCGGCACGGCTCGTCCACTTGCTCGGAACGCCGCTCCGAGATCGTTGATGAACGTCGTCGGGGCGTGCGTGTCGCGACCGGTGTTCGGCTTGTCGACGCCGCGCGGCGCGAGCGCTCCTCCGTAGACGGTGGAGTGGGGGCGCACGAGCTTCAGCGCGTCGTAGGTCGTCGCGAGCAGCTGCTCGTACGCGGACGCGGCGACGTCCTCGCCGTTCGGCCCGAACTGAGGTAGCCAGAAGCGATTGAGGTTCGGCTCGTTGCCCACGATGAAGTCGTGCAGCAGCGGGTAGCGCTTCGCGACGTCGGCCGCGAACGACGCGAAGTCGGCGCGGTCCTGGTCTGTGAGTGGGGTGACGCTCGAGCCGAAGGGATAGAGCGAGAGCACGACGCGGACGCCGGTGAACTGCGCCGCCTTGACGGCATTCCCGAGCGTCATCTGGTCGACGGGACCGAGTTTCCGCTGGCCCAGCGTCCAGGTCTGTGTGAGCCGGAGTGTGTCGAAGCCGGCGAGCTTCACCTTGTCCATCTCGGCTTTGGCGAACGCGTAGTCCTGCTCCTTGCCGACGTCCTCCGCAGCACCGACCACCATGAAGGGGCCACCGGCCCACGCGGCGTGCGCGCAGGTGAAAAAGACCAGCAAAACCACGAGAATCGCCCTCACCGCGTCGCACCGTAGCGCATGAGGTAAAAGGGCGCATCTACGCTGGCCGCCGTGACCGCAGAACGGATCGAAAGCCAGCTCAAGCACCTGCCGACCGCGCCCGGCGTGTACATCTTCCGCGACGGGCGCGACGACGTGCTCTACGTCGGCAAGGCAAAGTCGCTGCGCTCCCGGGTGCGCTCGTACTTCCAGGCGGGCTCGAGCGACACGCGGCAGGGGATCAAGCAGATGGCCTCGCGCGTCGAGACGATCGAGACGATTGTCACCACGAGCGAGGTCGAGGCGCTGCATCTCGAGCAGAACCTCGTGAAGCGCCACCGGCCGCAGTTCAACGTGCGGTTGCGCGACGACAAGTCGTTCCCGTACATCGCGGTCACCGTCGAGGACGACTACCCGCGCGTGATGTTCACGCGCGAGCGCCACCGCCGCGGCGTCGTCTACTTCGGCCCGTACGCGAACGCGAAGAAGGTGCGAGAGACCCTCGATGTCCTGAACCGCGTCTTCCGCTATCGGCCCTGCGAAGGCCCGCAGCCGGGGCGCCGCAGCGGCATCCCGTGCCTCGACTTCCACATCGAACGCTGTTATGCCCCGTGCGTCGGCTACATCTCGAAGGAGGCCTACCGCGAGCTGATCGACCAGGTGATCGAGTTCCTCTCGGGCGACGACCGGCCGATCAGCAAACGCCTCGAGGAGCAGATGCGGGACGCTGCGGCGCAGGAGCGCTTCGAGGACGCTGCACGCTACCGCAACCGCCTTGCTGCAATCGAGCGGCTGTCGGAGCGGCAGGCCGTCGAGCGCAAGTCGATCGGCACGATCGACGTGATCGGCGTCGCGGTGTCAGCCGAGCGCGCCGCTGTGCAGGTCTTCCCGTTGCGCGAGGGCCGCATGGTCGACCGCTACGCGTTCCACCTCGAAAACGCCGCCGGAGAGGAGGTGGAAGAGGTGCTCGAGCAGTTCTGCCTCGAGTACTACGGCTCATCTCCGTCGATTCCGCCGCAGATCCTCGTGCCCCGTGCCGCACGCGACACGGCCGCCCTGGCGGGGTTCCTCTCCGAGCGGCGCGGCTCCCGCGTGGAGGTGCGCGCTCCGGAGCGCGGCGAGAAGCGGCGCCTCCAGGAGCTCGCCCAGCAGAACGCCCAGCTGGCGCTCGAGTCGGAGACATTCGTCGCCGAATCGAAGCACGCGCGGCGCATCGAGGCTCTCGAGGAGTTGCGCGAGGCGCTCAACCTGGAAGCGCTCCCGCTTCGAATCGAGTGCTTCGACATCTCGAACATCCAGGGCCAGGAGGTGGTCGGCTCGATGGTCGTGTTCGAGGACGCTGTCGCGAAGAGAGGCCATTACCGCAAGTTCGCCGTGCGCGACGTCGACGGTCAGGACGACTTCGCCTCGATGCGCGAGGTGATCTCGCGCCGCTTCTCGCGGCTCGCCGCCGGCCCCGGCTCGGACGAGTGGAACGAGTCGTTCGCGGCGACGCCGAACCTGGTGGTGATCGACGGAGGCAAGGGACAGCTGAGCGCCGCGCTGGCGGCAATGCAAGAGCTCGACCTGCCACGCGTCGCCGTCATCGCGCTCGCGAAGCGCATCGAAGAGGTGTTCGTGCCCGATCGGCCCGGCCCCATCGTCCTTTCGCCGCACTCGCCGGGGCTTCAGTTGCTGCAGCGGATCCGCGACGAGGCGCATCGCTTCGCCGTCACCTTTCACCGGCAGCGCCGCGACGCAGCCTCTCGCGAGTCGATGTTCGACCAGCTCGAGGGCGTCGGGCCGGCGCGACGGCGCGCTCTGCTCAAGCACTTCGGGTCGGCCGAGCGCGTGCTCGAAGCGAGCGAGGGAGAGCTCGAGGCCGTGGCGGGAGTTCCGGCGAAGACCGCGCGCAACATCTATGCGCAACTGCACCGCACGGGTCGCGCGTAGCTCGCCCGCGTCTACGCTTGCGCCTTGCGCAAGGCGCTCTCGCTCCTCGTGGTCACCTTCGCACTCGGCGGGTGCGGCGGCTCGTCCGACCAGGCGACGACGACGCCCGCGCCGTCGAGCCCGGCGGCGGCCGTCGGTGCCGGCGCGACGACGCTGTATCGCGGCACCGCCGGTTGGGCGGTCGTCCAGCAAGGCTCGAAGGCAGTGGCGCTCCACCTCGCGGGCGGTGTCTGGCGGCCGGACCGAAGCGGAGCGGTGCACATCCGGATCCTCGGCCCGCAGCGCTCGGCCGCCCGGCAGCCGCAGGTCGCCGCCGAGATCTCCGCCGCGGCTGATCTCGCCGAGACCGCGCTCTGGGTCGACGGCGAGGAACTGCTCGTGAAGGGCGGTGGCACGGCGCGCACGGGAACGATCTACGGCACGACCGCTGCGCCGCTCGATCCGGGCGCACACGTCGCGGTCGCCTACGGCCGCACCGCCGCGTCGGCCACCGCGGTCGCGTGGACCTTCCGCGTCGCGTAACTTTACTAAGTCCCGGCGGTGTCCGGCTCGCCGTCGAGGAACGGGTAGCGGTAGCTGCGCGGCGGGACGAACGTCTCCTTGATCGTGCGCGGGCTGACCCAGCGGATCAGGTTCCACATCGAGCCGGCCTTGTCGTTCGTGCCCGAGGCGCGCGCGCCGCCGAACGGCTGTTGGCCGACGACCGCGCCGGTCGGCTTGTCGTTGACGTAGAAGTTCCCGGCCGCGTAGCGCAGCCTGTCCCGCGCGTCCTCGATCGCGACGCGGTCCTCCGAGAAGACGGCGCCGGTCAGGCCGTACTTGGCGGTGTGGTCCACGAGGTCGAGCGTCTCACTCCAGCGCTGCTCGTCGTAGACGTACGTGGTGACGACGGGGCCGAAGATCTCCTCGCGCATCAGGCGGAAGTCGGGATCGTTCGTCGCGATCACCGTCGGCTCGACGAAGTAGCCCGTCGAGTCGTCGTAGCCGCCCCCGACGACGATCTCCGACCCGGTGGTTGCCTTCGCCTCCTCGATCGCCTCGACCTGCGTGCGGTACGACGAGCCGTCGATCACGGCGCCCATGAAGTTCCCGAAGTCGGCGACGTCGCCCATCTTGATCGACGCGACCTCCTGCTGCAGGCGCTCGCGCAGCTCCGGCCAGAGGTTCGACGGCGCGTACACGCGCGACGAAGCCGAGCACTTCTGGCCCTGGTACTCGAATGATCCGCGCACGATGGCCGCGGTCAGCGAGTCGAGGTCGGCCGAAGGATGCGCGACGATGAAGTCCTTGCCGCCGGTCTCGCCGACGATGCGCGGGTAGTTGCGGTAGGTCTCCATGTTCGACGCGACCGTCCGCCACATGCCGTTGAAGACGGGCGTCGAGCCGGTGAAGTGGATGCCGGCGAGCTGCGGGCTGGCGAGCGCCGCGTCGCCGATCGTCGCGCCGGAGCCGTAGACGAGGTTGATGACCCCGTCCGGCAGGCCCGCCTCCTGGAAAAGCCGCATCAGGTAGTACGCCGAGAGCATCGCGGTCGAGGCGGGCTTCCAGAGCACGACGTTGCCCATCAGCGCGGGCGAGCTCGTCAGGTTGGCGCCGATCGCGGTGAAGTTGAACGGCGAGACGGCGAAGACGAAGCCCTCGAGTGGCCGGTACTCCATCCGGTTCCAGATCCCCGGTGAGGAGATTGGCTGCTGCTCGTAGATCCGCGTCATGAACTCGACGTTGAAGCGGAAGAAGTCGATTGCCTCACACGCGGCATCGATCTCCGCTTGATGGGCGGTCTTCGACTGGCCGAGCATCGTGGCCGCGTTCAGCGTTTCGCGCCACGGCCCCGCGAGCAGCTCGGCCGCGCGTAGGAAGACACCGGCCCGCTCTTCCCACGGCCAGCGCGACCAGTCTTCCCACGCCTTGGCGCCGGCGTCGATCGCCGCCTGTACCTGCTCGGGTCCTCCCTGATGCACGTCGGCAAGCACATGCTCCTTGTCGTGCGGCATGACGGCCTGGCGGAGCTCGCCGGTCGTCACGTCCTTGCCGCCGATCACGAGGGGAACCTCGATGCGCTCGTTGCGCATCTGCTCGAGGCGGAGCTGGAGGCGCGCGCGCGCAGGGGTGCCCGGCGCGAAGTCGTCGATCGGCTCGTTGTGCGGCGAAGGCGGGCGGGAGATCGCGTGTGTGCTCATGCGCCGTACATTACGGCCGTGGACCCCTCGCACGCCGGTGTCTGAAACCAGGCCTTCGCTACGGGATCGCGGCTTGGCGCGAAAAGGTGTCAGACACCTTGTGGGGACTGCGGGGCGAAGGCGGTTCTAGGAGTTGGGTGTCTGACACCACGGTCGCAGCATTCGAAGCGCGGATGAGGCCCTCAGCGCTTCAGGAGATAGGTCGCGGCTACGACGACCCACACCATGAAGCCGAGCGAGGACGCGAAGCCCGCGTCGCCCGCGAACGTCCAGCCTGCCGCGCCTTCGACGATTCCGACCGCGAGCACGGCGACGCCGCCTGCGACGCCCGCCTGGCCGAACCACTTCGGGATCTTGCGCGCCTTCCAGGCTCCGAGCGACGAGCCGATGATCACCGTCGCCGCCCCGGCCGACGACGGGGCAGCAACCTGCGGCTCGCCGCCGAGCACGGCGATCGCCTGGAGCGAGATGAAGGCCGCTCCACCGAGCACGACGACGCTCGCAAAGAATCCGTCGGGGTCGAAGCGCACGAGCCGTGCGCGGAGGCTGGCCAGGAACCAGAGATAGGCGAACGCCCCAGCCGTGAAGAGAGCCGAGACCGCGTCCAGATGATGAAGGCCGAGCAGGAGCGCCGGCAGGCAGAACGCAACGTACGCGTAACCGAGAACCGGCAGCTTCGCGCGCGTCACGCGCCGAAGCTACAACATCGTGGGATGAAGCCGACGCTGGTGCAGTACGACGCGCCTGGCTGGGGCGTGGGGGAGATCTGGCTCGACGACGAGGGCTGGGTCTTCCACTCGGAGCTCCCACGTCCGCGACGGACACGACCGGGGACTGTCCGCGGCCATGCCCTTGCGGATCGGTTGGTCGCGTACTTCGCGGGGCGGGCAGACGACTTCGCCGACGTCGACCTGCGCACCGACGGCGGCTTCTACGGCGACTGTGCCCGCGTGCTGCGCGCGCTGCCGCGCGGCGAGTTGGTCACCTATGGCGAGCTCGCCGCGCTCGCCGGCCATCCCGGTGCCGCACGGGCAGCCGGCACCTTCTGTGCGCGCTGCGACCTCGCGCCGTTCCTGCCGGTCCACCGTGTCGTTGCGGCGAACGGGATCGGCAGTTGGGGCGACCTCGGCGTCGACTACAAGCGCCGGCTGCTGGAGCTCGAAGACGTTGCTCTCTGAGAAGCATGTCGTTATCTGGCGAACTCCGTGACGAGCTGGCGCAGATCGCGCCGGCTCGAAGCTGCTGCCGGCACGCCGAGCTGTCGGCGCTCTTCCACACCTCCGGCGCCTGGCATCTGCGCGGTGGGGCGATCGCGGTGCACCTGGATCTTGCGAGCTCTGCCGCGGCACGACGAGCCTTTACGCTGCTCCGCGACCTCGGCGTACGCTCCGAGATCCGCACCTACCGCCGCCGATCCTTCGACTCCTCGACGCGCTACCAGTTGCACATGGAGGTCGACATGCGCGCACTCGCTGCGCTGCGTGCGGCCGGCGTGCTGTCGGCGTCGGGAGCTCCGCTCGAGCGCCCGCCGAAGCGCGTCGTCGGACGGTCGTGCTGCCGCGGGGCCTACCTCCGCGGCGCGCTCCTCGGCGGAGGATCGTTGTCGGGCCCGCGCGACCGCCACCTGGAGATCCGCGCGAGTGGGCTCGAAGGCGCGCAGTTCATCGCCGAGGTGGCCGGGCGCGCGAACATGCGGCTCGCCGTCGCCGAGCGTCGCGGCCATGCGGTCGCGTACGCGAAAGGCCACGAGACGATTGCCGATCTCCTTGCCCTCGCGGGAGCGAGCGACACCGTCCTGCGGCTCGAAGAGCACGCGGTCGTGGCGGCGACACGCGCGCGTGCGAACCGGCTCGCGAATGCCGACGAGGCCAACCTCGTCCGGACGGCGCGCGCGGCCCACGAGCAGCTCGAGGCGATCCGGGCGCTCGAGCTAGGCGGGCTGCCACCGCAGCTCGCGGAGATCGCCGAGCTGCGATTGCGCCATCCCTCGGCGTCGCTGCGCCAGCTCGCGGCCAAGGCGCGCCCGCCGATCACGAAGGCCGCCGCGCACCGGCGGTTGCGCGCCCTGGTGCGCTCCGCCACAACCTGAGTTGTAAATGCTCTAGCCAAGCAATTACCTGCATCCCCATACTGAACCATGTGGCGGGTCCGCGTTCGACCGACGGTGGATACAGACCCCGTCCACCGTCACGGTTCGAGCACGGTTCATCCGGAGGGGAAGGTCGTCCTCGAAGCTTCCCCTCCGGCCCGCCACATCTCCGAAAACGCTGCGTTCGGGGTGCGGGCCCTGCGGCCTTGACATAGGTTTCTCGTCGTGAGTCAGGCAGCCTTCGACGAGCTGCGCGTCCGCCTCGCCGAGATCGCCGATCTCGGGAAGGCAACCGCGCTCTTGAGCTGGGACCAGCACGTGATGATGCCGCCCGGAGGCGCCGCGCTCCGTGCCGAGCAGATGGCGACGGTCGGGCGGATCGCGCACACGATGTTCACCTCGCCCGAGATCGGCAAGCTCCTCGACGACCTTCGCGACTGGGGTGAGCAGCAGGAGTACGACTCGCTCGAGGCGAGCCTCGTACGCGTCGCCGCCCGCGACTGGGAGAAGCTGCGGCACGTGCCCGCCGATCTGCGTGCGGAGATGTCCCGTTCGGCGGCACTCGCGAACCCGGTCTGGGTCGAGGCGCGGCGCAGCAACGACTTCAAATCGTTCCTACCCGTCCTGCGCAAGAACCTCGACCTGCGGAAGCGCTACATCGACTGCTTCGAGGTCGGCGACGAGCCGTACGACATCGTGCTCGACGACTACGAGCGAGGGATGAAGACAAAGGTGGTCCGGCGGATCTTCGACTACCTGAAGGAGCACCAGGCGCCGCTCGTCAAGGAGGTGGCGGCGAGCGGCGGCGTCGGCGCTCCTGGCCACGACTTCGCACTCGAGCCGCAGAAGATCTTCGAGCTCGAGGTGGTGCGCGCCTTCGGCTTCACCGACGAGGCGTGGCGGCTCGATCCGACTGTTCATCCGTTTGCCTCCGGCACCGGGATCACGGACATCCGCATCACGACCCGCTACTTCCGCGACCATCTCGGCGGCCTGTTCGGAACGATGCACGAGTTCGGCCACGGGCTGTACGAGTACCAGGTCGACCCGGCGCTCGAGCGCACGCCGCTCGCTCGGGGCGTCTCGCTCGGCCTGCACGAGTCACAGAGCCGGATGTGGGAGAACCTCGTGGGCCGCTCGCTTCCGTTCTGGCGCCACTTCTTCCCGCGCCTGCAGGAGCTCCACCCGGACGCACTGCGCGGCTACGACGCAGAGCAGTGGTATCGCGAGGTGAACGCGATCTCACCGTCGCTGATTCGCGTGGAAGCGGACGAGGCGACGTACAACCTGCACATCATCCTGCGCTTCGAGATCGAACAGGCGCTGCTCGCCGACGAGTTCCCGCTCGAGCAGCTGCCCGAGGAGTGGAACCGCCGCATGTGGGAGTACCTCGGCATCGAGGTGCCGAACGACACCGAAGGCGTGCTCCAGGACGTCCACTGGTCGAGCGGCTCGATCGGCTACTTCCCGACCTACGCCCTCGGGAACCTGATCTCGGCGCAGATCTGGGAGAGGATCGCGGTCGACCTGCCCGACCTCCATGACGGCTTCGAGCAGGGCGAGTTCGGTCCGCTCCGGGATTGGCTGCGCGAGCACCTGCACCGTCACGGCCGCAAGTTCACGCCCGGCGAGACGCTCGAGCGCGTCGTCGGCACGCCGGAGATCGACCCGGAGCCCTACGTGCGCTATCTGCGCGAAAAGCTCGCTGCGATCTACGGCATCGCCACGCGAGCGCCAGCGCCGCGTAGTTAAAGTCGCGGCCATGGCGAGGACACGCGTCGGCATCAACGGCTTCGGCCGCATCGGCCGCAACTTTTTCCGGGCGGCGCTCGAGCGCGGCGGAGATTTCGAGATCGTGGCGTTCAACGACCTCGGAGACGTCGAGACAATGGCGCACCTGCTGCGCCATGACTCGGTGCTCGGCCGCTTCGGCCAAGAGGTCGAGGTCGCGGGGGGATCCCTGAAAGTCGCCGGCAACGAGATCAAGGGGCTTGCCGAGCGTGACCCGGCGATGCTGCCGTGGAGCGACCTCGGAGTCGACGTCGTCCTCGAGTCGACCGGCTTCTTCACCGACCGCGCCTCCGCGCAGAAGCACCTGGAGGGCGGCGCCAGGAAGGTGATCATCTCCGCACCCGCCACCGACCCCGACATCACACTCGTGCTCGGCGTCAACGACGAGGCCTACGACCCGGAGCGGCACTCGATCATCTCGAACGCCTCGTGCACGACCAACTGCGTTGCGCCGATGGCGAAGGTGCTGGACGAGGGCTGGGGAATCGAGCGCGGCTTCATGACGACGATCCACGCGTACACGAACGACCAGCAGGTGCTCGACCTCCCGCACAAGGACCTGCGCCGCGCGCACGCCGCGGCAATCAACCTGATCCCGACGTCCACCGGCGCCGCACGCGCCATCGGGCTCGTGCTGCCGCAGCTGCAGGGCAAGGTCGACGGTATCTCCGTGCGTGCGCCGGTCGCCACCGGATCGCTGACCGACTTCGTCGTTCACCTCGGGCGCGAGACGACCGTCGAGGAGATCAACGCCGCGTTCGAGCAGGCCGCGTCCAGCGGACCGCTCGCCCCGTATCTCGAGTATTCGTCCGAGCCGCTCGTCTCGACGGCGATCGTGCACTCGGCCGCGTCGTGCACGTTCGACAGCGGCCTCACCATGGCGGGCGGGGCGTTCGCGAAGGTCTTCGGCTGGTACGACAACGAGTGGGGCTACTCGTGCCGGCTCGTCGACCTGGTGCCGAAGATCGCGGCGTGAGGGCCCCGCGCTCGCTGGAGAGCGCCGATGTCGACGGAAAGGTCGTCCTCGTCCGCTCCGACCTGAACGTGCCGCTCGACGACGGCCGCGTCGCGGACGATTCGCGCATCCGCTCGTCGCTGCCGACGCTCCAGCTGCTGCTCGAGCGGGGCGCGGGCGAGGTGCGCGTCTGCTCCCACCTCGGACGGCCGAAGGGCCCCGATGTCGAGCACGCGATCGCGCCCGTTCGCAAGCGGCTGCGCGAGCTACTCCCCGACGAGCGGGTTAGGGTGCTCGAGAACACGCGCTTCGACCCCGGCGAGACGAAGAACGATGCGGGGTTCGCGCGCGAGCTCGCCGCCGGCTGCGACCTCTACGTCGACGACGCCTTCGGCTCCGCCCATCGCGCTCATGCGTCGACGGTCGGCGTCACCGAGTTGCTCCCCGCCTACGCGGGTCTGCTGCTGCTGGCCGAGCTCGAGCATCTCGGCGCACTGCTCGGCGAGGTGGAGCAGCCGTTTGTCATCGTTTCGGGAGGCGCCAAGGTGGCGGACAAGATCGGGGTGCTCGAGAACCTCGGCTCGCGCGCCGACCAGGTGCTGATCGGCGGCAAGATGGCCGAGGACGTGCGCGACGAGAGCCCCTTCACGTTCGGGGTGGTGCTCCCGATGGACGTTGTCGCCGCCGCGTCGTTCGAGGCGGACGCGGAGACCCGCGACGTTCCGTTCGATGCGCTGCCGGAGGGGTGGCTCGGCCTCGACATCGGACCGTCGACGCGTCAGGACTTCTCGCGTCGGATCAACGGCGCCAAGACGGTCTTCTGGAACGGCCCGATGGGGGTCTTCGAGTGGCCGAAGTTCGCCGCTGGGACGCTCGCGGTCGCCCACGCCCTCGCCGACTGCGACGGCTTCACGGTCGTCGGCGGCGGCGACTCCGTCCGCGCCGTGCACGACGCGGGCGTCGCCGAGCGGATCTCCTGGATCTCGACGGGCGGCGGCGCCGCGCTCGAACTGCTCGAGGGGCGGGAGCTTCCCGGCGTCGCTGCGATCCCGGAGGAATAGAAGGTCGTGCTGATCGCCGGCAACTGGAAGATGTTCAAGGGGCCCGCCGAGGCGGGCGACTTCTGTCGCGCGCTGCGCGCCGCCGACCTGCCCGAGAACGTGAACATCGTCGTCTGCCCGCCGTTCGTCTCGCTCGCGGCTGCCACGCAGGCGCTGGCCGGAACCGAGATCGGCGTCTTCGCCCAGAACTGCCACTGGGAAAGCGAAGGGGCGTTCACGGGGGAGGTCTCGGCGGCGATGCTGCTCGAGCTCGGCGCCTACGGGACGCTCGTCGGCCACTCCGAGCGGCGGCAGTACTTCGGCGAGACGGATGAGACGGTCGGCAGGCGCGTCCGAGCCGCGCTCGGAGCAGGCCTGCATGTGATCGCCTGCGTCGGCGAGACGGAAGCCGAGCGGGAAGCGGGCGAGACGGAAGCCGTGCTGCACCGCCAGCTGGCGGTGCTCGAGCCGGACGACAACCTCGTGATCGCCTACGAGCCGGTGTGGGCGATCGGCACCGGCAGGTCGGCGACGCCGGAGCTGGCCGAGGAGGCTCACGAGCTGATCCGCTCGAGGATCGACGCGCCCGTGCTCTACGGCGGCTCGGTGAAGCCCGAGAACGCGGCCGAGCTGCTGGCGCAGCCCGCGGTGGACGGCGCGCTCGTCGGCGGCGCGTCCCTGGATCTCGACTCGTTCGCGGGCATTTGCCGGGCAGCGTCCAACCTCTGGTAGCGCTCATCGTCCTCGACGGCTGGGGCTGCGCGCCGCCCGGCCCGGGGAACGCGGTCGAGCTGGCCGACACGCCGGTCTTCGACCGCCTCTGGCGCACGTTCCCGCACACGACGATCGACGCGTCGGGCCCGGCGGCTGGTCTGCCGCCGGGGCAGATGGGCAACAGCGAGGTCGGCCACCTGACGATCGGGGCGGGTCGCCGCCTCTACCAGGACCTGATGCGCGTGAACGCGGCGATCGAGGACGGCTCGTTCTTCGAGAATCCGGTCCTGCGCGCCGCGTTCGAGCGCGGCAAGCGCGTGCACCTGCTCGGGCTCGTCTCGCACGGGGGCGTCCACTCGCACATCGACCACGTGCAGGCACTGCTGCGCTTCGCACCCGAGAAGACGTGGATTCATGCGTTCACCGATGGCCGCGACGTCTCGCCGACCTCCGCCGTGCGCGATCTGGCGGAGCTACCCCTCGAACGGGTCGCGACGGTCGTCGGCCGCTACTACGCGATGGACCGCGACCAGCGACTCGAGCGCACGGCGAAGGCGTTCGACGCGATCACCGGCTCGCGCTCCACGGCCTCGCCCTGCACCATGACGCCGGCGGCTCGACTGCTCGAAGCCGTGCAGCGAAGCTACGACCAGGGCGTGACCGACGAGTTCCTCGAGCCGATCTGCGCCGAGGGCACGCCGCGCCTCGAGCCGGGTGACACCGCGATCTTCTTCAACTTCCGCCCCGACCGCGGGCGCCAGCTGACGCGGATGCTGCTCGATCACGGCGACGACGTCACGACGATGACCCGCTACTCCTCCGACCTCGACACACCGGTGACATTCGGCGAGGTCGATGTGGAGAACACCATCGCAGAAGTGCTCTCGGAGCGCGGGTTGCGCCAGTTGCACGTCGCCGAGACGGAGAAGTACGCCCACGTGACCTACTTCTTCAACGGCGGGCGTGAGGACGCGTGGCCGGGCGAGACGCGGCTGCTCGTGCCGAGCCCGCGCGACGTGCCCAGCTACGACCATAGGCCGGAGATGTCGGCGGCGGAGGTGGCGCAACGGGTCGTCGACGAGGTCGGGGACGGCTACAGCTTCTGCGTCGTCAACTTCGCGAACCCGGACATGGTCGGGCACACCGGAGTGATCCCCGCCGTCGTCCGGGCCGTCGAGGCCGCCGACCGAGCCCTCGGCCGCGTCGCCGACCGCGTCCTGGAGCTCGGCGGCGTCTGCCTGATCACCGCCGACCACGGGAATGCCGAAAAGCTCATCGCAGACGACGGTTCCAGCCCGCATACCGCCCATACGACGAACCCCGTCCCGCTAATCGTGACGGAGCCCGGCGTGACCCTCAGGGAGGGCGGGGAGCTGGCCGACCTCGCTCCGACCGCCCTCCGCCTGCTCGGGATCGAACCGCCGTTGGACATGACCGGGAAACCTCTCGTAAGAGACACGTAAGGCCGAGAGAAACCCGCCGCAAACGGGGCTATACTCCGGGCCCTTGTCACTCCCGCAGCCAGATCTGGCGATTCTCCGGAAGGCCCAGCGTGGTGACGAGCGTGCGTTCGCCATCATCCTGCGCATGTACGAGACCCCGGTCTACAACTATGTGCTCCGCTTGACGAACGGGGAGAAGGCACTGGCGGAGGACCTGACACAAGAGGTCTTCCTGCGCGTCTTCCAGGGCCTGCCGCGCTTCTCGCTTCGCTGCAAGTTCACGACGTGGCTGTTCCAGGTGACCAAGAACCGCGTGCTCGACGAGTTGCGCGCGAGGGAGCGCCGGCCGCTCGCCCCGGTGTGCATCGACGACGTGCCGCCGCTCGAGGCGCTCGAGGTGCCGGCCGAGCGTGTCGAAGAGATCGACGCGCTGTGGCGCGGGATCGACGGGCTGCCCGTCGACCTCAAGATGGCGCTGCTTCTGCGCGACGTCGTCGGCCTTTCCTACAACGAGATCGCCGACTCGCTCGAGATCACCCTCGCGACCGTCAAGTGGCGCATCTTCAAGGCCCGCGAGGACGTGCAGATCGCGCTCGCGCGCGAGGGGATCACCTTCGGCTCGTCGGCCGCCTCCGCCGCGTCGAACTAGTCAGAGCTACCGTCCTTCTCAGACCCCGTGTGCGAGCCGGAGGGCGAGCGTCTCGGGCAGCTTCTGCTGCCGCATCTCGGCCTGCGTCCGCTCGATTGAATACTGAACACGCCGGAAAGCTGCCCGCCCTGTCTCGTCGTCAATCAGGGCCCACGCTGCGCGCGGGTCTCCGTCGCGCGGCTGCCCGACCGAACCGGGGTTCAAGAGCCAGCGCTTCCCAGCCAGCTCGACGTAAGTTCCCTCCGGCGCGGGTCCGCCGTTCAGCCCCGTGCCGTCCCAGCTGAGCGCCAGCGCGACGTGGCTGTGGCCGACCAGGATCAGCGGCGCGGTTGTCGCGAGGATGCTGATCAGCGCGACCTGCTCGCTGAGCACGTACTCCCAGACCGGATCGCGTGGACTGGCGTGGAAGAGCTCGGCACCGGCACGCCGGGCGAGCGGCTGCAACCCGCGCAGCCAGCCGGCTTCCTCGTCGCCCAGCGCGTTCTGCGTCCAGCGGGCGGCGACGCCGGCGTCGCCGCTGAAGTCGGCGACGTCCAGTGCGCCGACCGACGCGAGGTCGTGGTTGCCGCAGAGGCACAGTGCGACCCGCTCGCGGACGAGGGCCACGCACTCGTTCGGACGGGGGCCGTAGCCGACGACGTCGCCGAGACACCAGATCTCCTCGGGCGCCTGACGGTCGACATCCTCCAGCACAGCCTCCAGTGCGTGAAGATTGGAATGGATGTCGGAGAAAACGGCAACGCGCATGATGACGACCGGGACGCTAGCCGTCGGCGCCGTCGTCTGGTGCGCCGGGGCGTGGCTGCTCGCGCGGACGACCGTCCCGTCGCTCTCGCTGGGCGGGCTCGACTCGCACCGTTACTTCACACAGGCGGCGCTGCGGCGCTCAGCGCGCTACTCGCGCGGCGAGCAGGTGCTGTGGCTTGCGGGAACGGCGTCGACCCTGGTCGCGCTGGTGGTGCTCGCCCACCGGCTCCCCCGCACCGTCCGGGCGATCGGGCTCGGACGCATCGGCAGCGCCGTCATCGTCGGGATGGTGCTGCTCGTGACGCTCTGGTTCGTCGGGCTGCCGTTCAGCCTGGCCGACCTCTGGTGGCAGCATCGGTGGGGCCTCGGGCCGTTCGACGTGGCTGCCTGGCTGAACGCACAGTGGGCGGTGCTCGCGCCGGAGGCCGTCTCGGCGATGCTGACGATCGTCCTGCTCGTGGGGCTGGCCGGCCGCTTCAGGCGCTGGTGGCTGCTCGCCACTCCGGTCATCGTCGCGGTCGCCGCCCTCGCCGCTTTCGGCAGCGCCTACCTTCTGGCCGCCTCGGCGCACCCGCTGCGCGACCCGGCCCTGAGAGCCGACGTCGTGCGCATCGAGCGGGTCGAACACGCGAGCGGCACGCCGGTGCGCGTCCAGGACGTCACGGCCTGGACCAGCCAGGCCAACGCGTTCACGGTCGGATTCGGCCCTTCGACGCAGGTGATCGTCTGGAACACGCTGCTCGACGGGCGATTCTCCCGCGGCGAGGAGGACATCGTGCTCGCCCACGAGCTCGGGCACGTGCGCAGCAGGCACATCCTCAAGGGGCTCGGCTGGACCGCACTGATCGTCGCGCCGACGCTCTGGCTCGTAGCGCTTGCGACCCGGCGCCGCGGAGGCCTCGGCGATCCGGCGAACCTGCCCTTCGCGATCCTCTTCCTGACGGTCCTCGCGCTCGCGACGTCGCCGCTCCAGAACGCCGTCTCCCGGCGCTACGAGGCCGAGGCCGACTGGCGGGCGTTGAACGCGACCCGCGACCCGGCCTCCGCGCGAGCGCTCTTTCGGAGCTTCGAGCGCACGAGCCTCGAGCAGCCGAGCCCGCCGCTCTGGGACTACCTCTTGCTCGAGAACCACCCGACCTTGCTGCAGCGCATCGCGATGGCCGAGCGGTGGCAGGAGCGGAACCGCTAGGAGTGGTCGTCGGTCTCGGGCAGCGACTGGATGCCCTTGACCGTTGTGTATTTCGAGTATGCGTCCTGCATCGCAGCGAGCAGCTCGCGCATGAACTGCTGGGACATGTTGACGCGCGCGACGACCACACCCGGGACATCCCCCTCCTCGACCTCGTGGTCGATTCGCGCGAAGGTCAGCGTGAACTCGTAGTCGGAGAAGGTGATGTTCGCGAAGTTCGCATACACGCCCGCCAGGTGCTGCGGCTCCATGTGGATGTTCAGCTGCCGCTCGGGGGCGTCGTCCATGTGAGCTCCACGATACTAGAGCCGTGGAGGGATTCGACCGCAGACGCGTCCTGCTCGTTCTCCTCGCGATCGCGCTCGTGTTCGGGGGCGGGACGATCGGGTTCATGTCGATCCTCGGAGAATCCTGGCACGAAGCCCTGTATCGCACGATCGTCAGCGCGTCGCTGACGGGTCTCGACACGAGGCCGCGGGGTCTGGCTGCCGAGTCGATGACGATCGTCATCGTGCTCGCGGGGGTGGCTATCTTTGGCTACCTGGCCGCGCAGGTCGTCGACTCGGTCGCGCAGGGCATCCTCGGCGGAGCCTGGAAGGAGAAGAAGCAACGCAAGATGATCGACGAGCTTCGCGACCACATCATCGTCTGCGGCTACGGCCGCGTCGGGCGCAGGGCAGCCGAGGAGCTGAGGCTTGCCGGGGCGTCGTACGTCGTCCTCGACTTCAGCGACGACGCGCTCGAGTACGCGCGCGAGCACAACGACCTCTTCGTCGCGGGCAACGCGGCCGAGGACGACGACCTGCTGCGCGCCGGCCTCGATCGCGCGCGCGGCGTGCTGGTCGCCGCAGACGACGACGCGGACAACCTCTACATCGTGCTCTCGGTCAAGACGCGTAGGCCCGAGGTGACCGTCATTGCGCGCGCCTCCAGCGAGGCGGCCGAGCGAAAGCTGCGGCTCGCGGGCGCCGACCGCGTCGTCACGCCCTACGCGACCGCGGGGCGGGCGATGGCGAATCTCATGATCAAGCCCCAGGTCTCCGCGTTCGTGAGCGACCTGACACGAGCCGGCGTCGGCGACTACAGCTTCGAGGAGATCGAGGTGCGCTCGACGTGCGGCGCCGTCGGGCTGACGATCGGAGAGCTGAACATCGCGGAGCGAACAGGCGCGAACATCGTCGCCATCCGCAAAGGCGACGGCACCCTCGAGACGCGGCCGTCGAAGGAGTCGCTGCTCGAGGACGGCGACGTGATCGTGGGTGTCGGCTCGGGCGCCGAGATCCGCCAGCTCGAAAAGATGTTCGAGCCGCGCGAGGCACTTGCGTAGTAACGCGGTCGAGCGCCTCGCCGCGCGCATCGGAGACGTTGCGGGCGCGGAGGTCGAGCTCGAGCGGCCGAAGGACCCGGCGCACGGCGACTTCGCGACGAACGTCGCGCTGCGTTCCGCGAAATCGATCGGCAGGCCGCCGCGTGAGGTCGCAGAGGAGCTCGCCGCGAAGGTGCTCTCGCTGGAGGAGATCTCCTCCGCCGAGGTCGCAGGGCCTGGGTTCCTCAACCTCCGCGTCGCAGACTCGTTCTTCGTGGATGCGCTCGGTGAGATCGGGCCTGGGTACGGCGGCGGCTTTCTCGACCCGCCCGAGCGCGTCCAGATCGAGATGGTCTCCGCGAATCCGACCGGGCCGATCGTCGTCTCCGCCGCGCGCAACGGCGCGTACGGAGACTGCGTCGCTCGGCTGCTGGAGTTCGGCGGCGATCGCGTCTCGCGCGAGTACTACTACAACGACGCCGGCACGCAGGTCGAGCGCTTCCGCGCCTCTGTCGACGCCCTGCGTCGCGGCGAGAATGTGCCGGAGGAGGGCTACCACGGCGCGTACCTCGCCGAGCTTGCGCGGGCGGACGGAGACCCTGTGCCGCCCATGCTCGCGTCGATCGAGCAGACGCTGGAACGCTTCCGCATCCACTTCGACAGCTGGGTGCTCCAGAGCGAGCTCGAGCAGCGGCTGTTCGAGTTCCTGCCGCGGCTCGACACCTACGAGCGCGACGGCGCGGTGTGGGCGCGCTCGTCGGCGTACGGCGACGAGCAGGACTGGGTTCTGATCCGCTCGGCGGAACGGGGCGGCACACCGACCTATCGTGCCGCCGACGTCGTCTATCTGGTCGACAAGCTCGAGCGCGGCTACGACCGCGCGATCTACGTCCTCGGCGCCGATCACCACGCGACGGCGAAATGGTATGCGGCGATCGCACGCATGCTCGGGTACGACGAGGGGCGCGTCGAGGTACTGCTGTATCAGTTCGTCCACCTCACGAGTGGCGGCGAGGCGTCGAAGGCGTCCAAGCGCTCCGGGAATGTCGTCTTCCTCGACGACGTGATCGACGAGATCGGCGTCGACGCCGCCCGCTGGTACCTCGTCAACCGTGGGCCCGACCAGACGATCGAGATCGACCTCGACCTCGCAGCCGAGAAGTCCGCGAAGAATCCGGTCTACTACGTTCAGTACGCCCACGCGCGGATCGCGGCGATCCTCCGCAACGCGCACGGAGCGGACGCCGGCGGCGCGCCGCCCGAGCCCCTCACGGCGGAGGAGAAAGACCTGATCAAGCGGTTGACCGACTTTCCGTCGACCGTGCGCGAGGCGGCCGAGCGGCGCGGGCCGCAGCTGCTGCCCTCGTACGCGATCAGGCTGGCCGACGACTTCCACCGCTTCTACCACACGTGCCGTGTGCTCGGCGACCCCGCACAGGCGTTTCGCCTCGGTCTCTGCCGTGCGTCGCAGCACGTGATCGCCCGTTGCCTCGACCTCGTCGGTGTCCAGGCTCCCGAGCGGATGTGACCGGCGGGCTCGCTCAGCCGCTCCGGTAGATCCGGCGGACGATCTCCTCGATGTCGGGCTCCGCGATCTGGAGGTCGACGAGCCGTGTCGCAGTCGCGACGCGCGCCGTCAGCTCGGCGGCGGGCCCCTGGAAGCGCAGCCACTGCCGCGGGCCCTCGACCTTCTCGACGCGCGCGCCGTCGATCTGCAACGGCGGTCCCGGTTCCTCGAGGTCGACGATCAGCGTCCGCTCAGGCCCGTAGCGCTCCTTCAGATCCGCGATGCCGCCGTCCCAGATCAGCTTGCCGTGGTCGATCACGAGCAGGCGGCTGCAGAGCCGCTCGATATCGCCGAGGTCGTGCGTCGTCAGGAGCACGGTGACGCCGTTCTGCCGGTTGATCTCGATCAGGAAGTCACGCACGCGCTGCTTCGCGACGACGTCGAGGCCGATCGTCGGCTCGTCGAGGAAGAGGAGCTCCGGCTCGTGGAGCATCGCCGCGGTCAGCTCGCCGCGAATCCGCTGCCCGAGGGAGAGCTGCCGCACCGGGGTCGCGAGGAACGGGTCGAGCTCGAGAACCTCGCGGAACCGCGCAAGGCTCCCCTGGTAGCGATCGAGCGGGACTTTGTAGATGTGGCGCAGGAGCTCGAACGAGTCGATCAGCGGTAGGTCCCACCAGAGCTGGATGCGCTGGCCGAACATCGCGCCGATCTTGCGCGCAAGCTCGATGCGGCGCCGCGACGGGTCGAGCCCGGCGACCTGCACGCGCCCCGCCGACGGCACGAGAATGCCGGTGAGCATCTTGATCGTCGTCGACTTGCCCGCCCCGTTCGGGCCCAGGTAGCCCAGGAGCTCCCCCCGCTCGACGCGGAACGAGATGTCGCTCACCGCTTCGACGACATGGTGTTCCCGCCGCAGGCGTCCGCGCCGGACGACGAACTGCTTGCTGAGGCCCTCGACCTCGATCATCCGCCGGCGCTCCGGTAGTGGCGGACCGCGCTGCGCCAGATCGTGCCGGCCACCAGCGCGGCGACGAGCGCGACGAGCGGTGAAGCGAAGTCGAGCAGCCGCGGCAGGCCGAGCGGGTCGGGCTTCCCGAGCACATAGAGCGCGGGGAAGTAACAGACGAATGCCAGCGGCACGACGTAGGCCAGAAAGCGCCGGAGCCACGCGGAGTAGATGTCGATCGGGTACTGAGCGAGAAACGTGCCTCCATACGTGAACGCGTTCGTGAACTCGCCGCCGTCGGTCGTCCAGAAGGCGAGACAGGCGCCGACCACCCAGACCGAGGCGAAGATCACCAAGCCGGCGGGAACCGCGACGACGAGGAGGGCGGCGCGGCCGACCGTCCAGTCGACGTGCAGCGAGGCGAGCGCGTAGGCGAGGACGAGCGCGCCTTGCACAGCCTTGCCGAGTCGGCGCAGCGCGAAGTCGGAGCAGATCACCTGGTAGAGCGTGCCGCGCGGCCGCACGAGGAGGATGTCGAAGTTGCCGTCGCGCACCTTCTGCGGAAACTGGTCGAGGTGGCCGATCACGAGATCGGTGAGCGCGAACGAGATCGCCGAGATCGCATACAGAAGCGCCACCTCGTGGACGTTCCAGGACCCGAGCTGCGGCACGTTGTGGAAGATCACGAGCACGGCGAGAAAGTCGATGAATGAGATCAGGAACGCGCCCGTCACGTCGAGCGCGAACGAGGCGCGATACTGGAGCTGCGACCGGATCTGGGCGCCGACGAGGCGCCGCCAGAGGAAGACGGGCTCAACCACCCTGCACCACCAGCTTGCGCGACCCGGACCGCAACGCGAGCCGCCCGAGCCCGAGCAGCACGAGCGCCCAGCAGACCTGGAGCCCCAGCGTCTCGCCGAGCGCGAGGCCGTGGCGCTTGCCGAGCCAGATGTCGACCGGTGACTGGAGAATCGACGCAAACGGCAGCGCGTGCGCGATCGTGCGCAGCCAGTCGGGGAAGAACGCGAGCGGGATCGTCATGCCCGAGAAGAAGACGACGATGCAGACCGACACCGTCGCGACGCCGCGGTAGTCGAGCAGCCAGAAAGCGGCCGAGTTGTAGAGGAAGCGAAAGCCGAGGCTGACCACGACCGCGAGCGTCAGGCTGACAAGGAACGCGACGGCTGCGAGCGGGGAGGGGTAGCGCAGGTCGAAGACGAGCGCGCCGATGAGGAACGGCGGCACGCCGCGGAAGAGCAGGTGGTAGGGCGCGCGCCCGAGGTCGTACGCGAGCCAGTAGCGCTGCGGGTCGAGCGGCCGTGCGAGGTCGGTGGCGATCGAACCGTCCCTGATCCGCAGTGCGAGCTCGTACCAGCCGAAGATGTACACGGTCATGATCAGCGCCTGGGCGAGCCACACGTAGGTGACCGTGTCGCGTGCGCTGTACCCGCCGACGTCCCCCCGGTGACGAAAGACCGCGAGCAGAATGTACGCCTGGAGGAAGCCGAAGATCGTGTTCGTGAACATGCCGGCGACGGTCGCCCAGGGGTAGGCGGCGTAGCGGCGCCAGCCGCGCTTCGCGATCTCCCAGTCGAGGCGCACCCGACCACTTTACGAACTTGCCCGACGACTCCTTGTGCCGCTCGGCCGCGCTGAACGGCGCGCTGCCGCGTCCTCGGTCGCACCGATAGCACCACTATCGGAACTCCCTGCGTCCTTGCATCCGACTCGTTCATCGCACCCGATCAACGAAGCAAGTCGCCGGGCAAGCTCGTACGATCAGCGGTCGATGGCCACCTCCACCTCACGCCCCGACCGGAACCTGGCCCTCGAGCTCGTGCGGGTCACCGAAGCGGCGGCCATGGGGGCGGGGCGCTGGATCGGCCGCGGCGACAAGATCGCCGCCGACCAGGCGGCGGTCGATGCCATGCGGGAGATGCTCGACACGGTCGTGATGTCCGGCGTCGTGGTGATCGGCGAGGGGGAGAAGGACGAGGCGCCGATGCTCTACAACGGCGAGGCGGTGGGCGCGGGCCGTGGCCCGGAGGTCGACGTCGCCGTCGACCCGCTCGAGGGCACGCGGCTGACGGCGCTCGGCCAGCCGAACGCGATCGCGGTGATCGCCGTCGCCGAGCGCGGCTCGATGTTCTTCCCTGGGGCCGCCGTCTACATGGAGAAGATCGCCGCGGGCGCCGACGCGGTGGACGCGATCGACATCAACGCCACGCCGACCGAGAACGTGAATGCCGTCGCGAAGGCGAAGGGCCGTCGGCCGAGCGACATCCGCGTCGTCGTGCTGGAGCGCGAACGCCACGACGAATTGGTCGGTGAACTGCGTCAGGCGGGCGCGCGTGTCAATCTGATCCGCGACGGCGACGTCGCGCCGGCGATCGCCGCCGCCCGCCCGGAGACCGGAGTCGACCTGCTCTACGGCATCGGCGGCACGCCCGAGGGAGTGATCTCGGCCGCCGCCCTCAAGTGCGTCGGCGGCGGCATCCAGGGGAAGCTCTGGCCCCGCGGCCCGGAGGAGCGGCAGGCGCTCATCGACGAGGGCTACGATCTCGACCGAGTCCTCCTCACCGACGACCTGGTCGCCGGTGAGGATGTCTTCGTCTCCGCGACAGGCGTCACGACCGGTGCTCTGCTGCGGGGCGTTCGCTACGTGAACGACGGCGCGATCACCGACTCGATCGTCATGCGCTCACGTTCCGGCACCGTCAGACGGATCGAGGCGCGACACCAACTGAGCAAGCTCGCACATTTCACGGGAAGGGAGTACTAGATGAGCAGCATCGGCCTGGACGAACTCGGGTACGACGAGCGCCTGTACGTGCTCGCGTTCGACCATCGTGGTTCGTTCGAGAAGATGGTCGGGGACGTCGAGCGCGTCCCGGGCGCCAAGACCCTGATCTGGCAGGGATTCCAGAAGGCGGTCGAGCTCGGCGCGCCGAAGGAGTCGTCGGGAATCCTGGTCGACGCGCAGTACGGCGCGAGCGTTGCGCGCGAGGCGAAGGCGGGCGGCTACCGGCTCGCGATGCCGGTCGAGAAGTCGGGGCAGGCGGAGTTCGACTTCGAGTACGGCGACGCGTTCGGCGCGAAGATCGAGGAGTTCGATCCGGACTTCACGAAGGTGCTCGTGCGCTACAACCCGGAAGGCGATGCCGCGCTGAACGCGCGCCAGATCGAGAAGCTGCGGCGCTTGTCGGAATGGCTGCACGAGCATCATCGCAAGTACCTCTTCGAGCTCCTGGTGCCGGCGGAGCCCGCACAGCTCGAGCAGGCCGGTGGCAGCGTGGACCGCTACGACGCAGAGTTGCGACCCGAGTTGATGATGCGCGCGATCCACGAGCTCCAGGACGGCGGCGTCGAGGCGGACATCTGGAAGATCGAGGGGATCGACGACCGCGAGGCGTGCAACGAGATCGCGAAGCTCGCTCGACGCGAGGGTCGCGACCGCGTGTCCTGCGTGGTGCTGGGCCGCGGCGCCTCGGACGAGAAGGTCGACGGGTGGCTGCGCGCGGCCGCCGGGCTCGAGGGCTACATCGGCTTCGCGATCGGCCGCTCGATCTTCGGCGAGTCGGTGAAGGCCTATGCCGCCGACCCGGGGTTCGATCGCGACGCCGCGGTCGAGAAGATCGCCCGGAACTACCTGCGCTTCATCGAGGTCTACGAGGGGGCTCCCGCCCTGGCATAGCCGGAGCGCGCCGGTCAAGGTTTAGGATCGACTCTCCCAACAAGGAGGTCGAGAAGTGGCCGTCGCCTTCATCCAGGAGTTCAAGCTTCAGGGGAACGACCGCAGCACGACGAACTACGACACGGTCAATGAACGGCTGAACCTGCAGGATTCGCCCGAGGGCGGGATCATGCACACGGCCGGATTCGACGAAGACGCCGGCGTGTTCCGGATCTTCGACGTGTGGGAGACACGCGAGCACGGCGAGCGTTTCCTGCGCGAGCGCCTTCAACCGATCATCCAGGACCTGATGGCCTCACGTGACGACGCGACGCCTCCGGACCGCGAGGCGTGGTACGAGCTGCACGATCTGATGCCGAAGTAGGTGTCGCCCTGCCCAACCAGCTTGGGCGCCGGGGACGGCTAGGATTGGCTCGACGCGGGTGTAGCTCAGTTGGTAGAGCATCAGCTTCCCAAGCTGAGGGTCGTGGGTTCGAGTCCCATCGCCCGCTTCAGGACGGTTCCAAATACGGTTCCAATAAGTTGCAAGTGCCGCCGTTTGGCCAA
Source organism: Actinomycetota bacterium (assembly GCA_030774175.1). The sequence continues at coordinate 2,801 of JALYLO010000238.1, read as the reverse complement.
CACCGCTACCGAGCGCGCCAGGCAGCGGCGATGACAGACAGATGGGACTCCAACACGGGCTCTACCGCCCTTGTTTAGCGCGACAGAAACTGGCAACGCTGACGACCGTTCAGCCGCTGGCGTGAGCACGATCGAGGGCCAGGTCGCCGCCGCCCGTGCCATCATTTAAGGGTGAGCGCGGGTTTGAGTTCGTGAGTTCCCTTTCGGTGGGTTGGGCTAGCTCGATCGACGTTCTGCCTGTCGACAGGGTGGTCGAGCGGCGGGACGGTTACCTCGTCGTGCGCTCTCCGAGCAATCCGAGTCACTATTGGGGGAACTTCTTGCTCTTCGATGACCCGCCGCGCGCTGGGGACGGTGTTCGCTGGGAGGAGCTGTTCGCGCGGGTGTTCGGTGATGAGCCGCGCGTGCGGCACCGAACGTTCGCTTGGAACCGAACAGACCACGTCGTTGGAGCAGCGCACGATGAGTTCGTCGAGCGCGGGTACAAGCTGGACGAGAGTCTTGCTCTTGTCGCGGATGCTGCTCAGTTGCGACCGCACCCGCGCCAGAGCAACGACGTCGTTGTCCGGGCCCTCGATTCGTCCGAGGGCGTCGACCGGGCTTTGTGGGACGCGGTCGTCGAGTTGCAGGTGCAGGGACGGGACGCCGAGCACGAGGAGGATGCCTACCGCGCGTTCACCAGCCGTCGGCTCGCGGATCTCCGCGCCCTCTTTCGCGCCGGGCGTGGCGCCTGGTACGTCGCACTTGACCCTGCCACGGAAGCAGTGGTAGGAAGTTGCGGGATCGTCGCGACGGACGGTCGCGGCCGCTTCCAGGCCGTCGACACTGCGCCTGCCTTTCGACGGCAGGGGATTTGCTCACGGCTCGTCGTCGAGGCCGCGCACCTTGCCGCCGCCGAATACAACACAGCCCAGTTGGTCATCTTGGCCGACGTTCACTACCACGCGGTCGGACTGTACGAATCTCTCGGCTTTGAGCGCACCGAGCAACACTTCGGCGTCTGTCAGTCGCCGTGCACCGATGCGTAGGCTCGGACCTGTCGAGACCATTACGGCGCGCGTGCGGGACGTCCCGATTAACCGCCGTTGGCCGACCCGCGATCGGCCGCTTGCAGACGATCTTCGGTTTTCACTCGATTGCGGAGCTTGAGCCGGTGGAGTTTCTGCCCAGGGTGACGACGGCGAGTCGAAGTAGCCAGGTAGACGGCGGGCCAACCCCTCGCTGATTGGGCGGTGGTGACTCCCCACGGGGGCTCGAGGCAACTCGGCCCGTGCGCTTTTCTAGTCTTCCACGATGGCGACCATGGCCTGCCCCAGTGTTCAGCGATGTTCCCCGAGACCGGTGAGGATCTCCCGTAAGGCGTCGACCCCTCGTTCGAGGTGAGCCTCCGGGAATCGTTCGTTAGGCCCGTGCATGTTCGCTTCTCGCTCGATGCCGAACCCTGTGCAGATGACCGGGATCCCGCGGAGGCAGAGGTTCTCGAACAGAGGGAGTGATCCTCCGCTGCGGAGGGCGACCGGCCGCTCGCCAATGTGGCGCTCGATCGCGTCAGCGGCAAGCATTAGCTCCGGTGTGTCCAGCTGCATGGTGGCGCCGTCGAAGAGGAGATCCCAGCTCAGCTCGAGCGAAGCCTCGGGCGGGCACGCCTCGCGAACGAGGCGCTCGACTGCGGCCGCGACGGCTGCCGCGGACTGACCGGCGACGGGGCGCAGCATGATGGCCGCCTCGGCCTCGAAAGGGATGCTCCCGCTGAACTGCGACACCTCACCGAATTGCATCCCGGCGATCGTCAGTGCGGGTTCGGCGCGTGTCCGTTGATGAAACTCACGCGCAGCCGTCGCATCGGCAGCTCGCAGGCCAGCCTCCGCGAGCAGTTCTTGACCTGGCCGAAGTCGGCGCCAACTTTCGCGCTCGGCCTCGGAAGCAGAGACGGCGCCGACGCGAATCGAGGACGGCAGACAACCATCCATATCGGGTAGCAGCGCAGTGGTTGCCTTGACGAGTGCCTCGCCCGCCGACAGCGCTGCGCCGCCGTACAACCCCGAGTGTTGACCGGCGACACCAGTTGTGATGCGGATCCTGCCGTAGAGCATCCCGCGGATCCCGACAGTCAACTCGTCAACGCTGCCGTCGAGCATCACCGCAGCCGAGGCACCACGGCTGTCGCTGCGGAGCCACTCGTCGGCTGACTCACCGCCGACCTCCTCCTCCGCGTCGAGCAAGAACCGAACGTTGACCGGCAGGACGCGGGCGGCAGCCAACTCCTCTACCGCCGCCAACAGGATGACGACGTTCGCCTTGTCGTCCGCAACGCCGCGGCCATAAAGCTGGCCGGCTCGCGCGCTCAGCTCAAACGGGGGCGAGTCCCAGAGTTCAAGCGGTCCCGCCGGCTGCACATCGACGTGGCCATAGACGAGGACGTCCGGCGCACTCTGGGGCGAGGCGGAAGCTCGTACCTCACCCGTCAGCAGCGGAAGCTCGCCCTCGCCGTCGGAGACCAAGACATCCCCACCGATCCGGCGAATTCTTTCTGCCGCCCACCGCGCAGCCCGAGCGACGTCATCCGCATGCAAGGCGTCCGGCGAAACCGACTCAATCGCCACAAGCTCTCGAAGGTCAGAGAACAACCGATCCGTCCGCGAAGACAAGGCGGCCATTCTCTGGCACACACTAATCCCGATCCCGCAGCGTCGGCAATTCGCGCCACCGACGTTCGACTGCGCCAGCGTGATTACGTCCGAGGCGGGCGAACCGCTTGTTCGCGCGGCCGTGGAACTTAAGTAGCCGGATCCGAGCGGGCG
>JALYLO010000237.1 GCA_030774175.1 Actinomycetota bacterium | reverse complement strand
TCCTCGAACGGCGCTGGACCGTGTCGATAATCTGGGCCTCCTACAGCGGCGCGGTGCGGTTCGGCGAGTTTGCCCAGACTCTCGGTTCGATCCCGTCCGCGACTCTCGCGACGCGCCTCGTCGAGCTCGAAGAAGCCGGGATCCTCGAGCGGGCGACGGTCGAGGGCCGCCCGCCGCGCACCGAGTACCGCTTGACGCCGCGCGGACGTGCACTCAGAGGCCTGATCCGTGCGCTCGAAACACTCTCCGCCGAAGAGTTCCTCGAGCGAGGCTGAGGTTCGTCGATACCGACTCACGCAGACTGTGGCTTCACCGACGCGATGTAGCCGCGGACGTCCGCCGCCGGCTCCGAGTACGCCTCGCCGAGAGCCTCTTCGATTCGCGTCATGTACTCCTCCGCCCAGGCGGGGAACTCGTAGTCGATCGCGCGCAGGAACTCGAGCGTCGCCGCCAGCCGGATATCGGCGATCGACGGGTTCTCGCCGCCGATGAACTGCTTCCCGTCGAGGAAGAACGCACGGTAGACGTCGAGCGGCTCGGCGAGAGCGGACTCTGCATCCTGCTGCGCCTTCGCCTTCATGGCCTCGTCCGCGTCGGACGTACCGACCTCTCCCGGGTACTGCGGGAAGCCGAGCGTCGGATACGTCGCACGCGTGACGAGCGGGTAGAACGTTCCGATCAGGTAGAACATCGCGTTGTCGACCATCGCGCGCCGCGCCGGATCCCGCGGATAGAACTGGTCGAGCCCGTGCTTGTTGCAGAGGTACGCCATGATGGCGCAGCTCTCGCCGAGCGCACCCTTCGGCAACTCCTCTTCCTCGAGCATCGGTGTGAGGTGCGCCGGGTACTTCTGCATGTACTCCGGAGTCGTCGTCTTCCCCCACACATCCACCTCCTCGCACTCGAGCCCTGCTGCTCGCGTGAAGATGCGAACGGTCAGGTTGTTGACGCTCGGCTTCAGGATGTTCAGCGTGTTCGCAGCCATGTGATCCTCCGTAAGCGGTAGGGATTTCGTCGCCGAAGCTTCCGCATCAGCGCTCGACAAGTTTCGACTTGTACTCGCTGCGATGCAAGGTCCCCCACGGCACGAGCTCCACGGCCGTCTGGACGACGAGCACGTTGCGCAGTCGCTCGCGGATCGCGTTCGCCAGCGCAGCATCGGCCGCAGCGCCCCGCGCGAGCTCGACATCGACGGCAAGCGGCGGCTCCTGCTTCACGCCGGGCGCCCGCGGCTTGACGACGATCTGTCCGCTCACCGCCGGCGCGAAGGCGCTCACGACCTCTCGGACGGCGGAGGGGAAGACGTTGACTCCGCGCACGATGACCATGTCGTCGGTGCGCCCGATGCAGCGAATGCGCGGGCTCGTGCGGCCACAGGCGCACGGTGTGGTCCGAACCTCGACGTGGTCGCGCGTGCGGAATCGCAAGAGCGGCGCCGCGCGATGGCGAAGGTGCGTCAGCACCAGTTCGCCGATGCCGCCATCCTCGAGCTCGAGCGCGGCGCCGGTCTCGGGATCGATCAGCTCCGCGTGGACGAAGCCGCGAGCCCCCAGGTGCATCCCATCCTGCTGTTCGCACTCGCCCCACAGCGACACCCCGATGTCGCCGATGCCCATCGCCTCCGTCACCTTCGCGCCCCAGCCCTCCTCGAGCTTCGCCCGGAAGGCGGGCTCGCCGCCGCCGGGCTCGCCGGCCACGAGGACGCGCTCGACGGTCGCCCCGCGGAGATCGACCTCTCGCTCCGCCGCCCATTCCACGAGGTAGGCGGCATAGGACGGCGTCAGCACGACGGCCTCGGGGTTGAGGCGCTCGACCGCCTGGATGAGATGCTCGGTGTTGCCGGTGCCGACCGGAACATGGCAGAGGCCGATGCGTTCCAAGGCTCCGAGGGCCGCTCCGGCGACGAACGGCCCGGCGTTGTAGGTGGAGACGATCCGCTGCCCCGCGGCGATGCCGGACGCCGCGTAGCTACGAGCCGAGGCGGTGACCCAGTTGTCGAGATCGCCCGCCGTCAGCGGGACGTAGCTCGGCGCGCCCGTGGTGCCGCTCGTGGAGTAGATGCGGACGATCTCGGAGGGCGCTGCGCAGAGGTGAGCGCCGATGGGATTCTCGGGCGTGCATGTCGCCCTCAGCTCGTCCTTCCCGGTGAGGGGCAGCTGGGCGAGCTCGGCGAGTCCTCCAGCGGCACCGGCCGAGCCGATTCCCGCCGCCGTCAGCTTCTCGCGGTAGAACGCCGATTGGTCGAAGAGGTAGGCGAGCTGCGTGCGGTAGCTCTCGTCATCGACGACGAGCTGCTCGGACCACGGAAGTGCCTCGACCTCGGGCTCCAGCATCATTCCGGCCGGCCGCGTTCGTACTCGATCGCCTCCTCGGCTGCCGCCGCCATCAAGAAGCCGAGCGGATGTTCGCGTTCCTCGACCAGATGAGCGAGCAGGCCTGCTGTTCGCGCCAGGATCGGGACGGCGTTCACCGCGCTCGAGGCAAAGCCCAGGTCGAGCATTACGGCGGCAATCGGCATGGCAACGTTCATCGTGAGCGGCTTGCCCCAGACCTCCGACACGGCCTCGTGGAGACGACGCGCGAGCAGGACGTGCGGCCCGCTCACGCCGCGGACGGTCGCCAGCTCGAGGATTCGCTCGGCACGCGGGTCGAGCGGGCGGTGCACGGGATGCCCGAACCCGGGCACCTTGCCGCCGGAAGCGTGGACGGCGCGCGCGACGTCGCCGGCGACCGCTGCGGGCGTGCCGCCCGCGGTCACCTTCTCCTGCGCCTCCTCGAGCAGCCGCGCGCAGGACTCCGACGTGCCGAGGATCACCGGCCCGCAGCCGAGGATTCCCGCCGCGACGGCTCCCTGGAGCGAATCGGGATCGGCCGCGAGCGTCATCCGCGCGGCGACGTTGGTGGGCATCATCCCGTGCTCGGCGATCGCGATCAGCAGCAGGTCGAGGAAGAAGCGTTCGTCCTCCGTCGGCTCGCGGCCCGTGAGCAGGAGGTGGAAGTAGTCGGTGAAGCTCAACCTGCCCATCAGGTCGCCGGTGAGATCGCGTCCGCGTACCTCGACGCGGTCGGGATACGCCCGGCTGATGCGAGTGGCCGGCGCGGTCACACTCGTCTCCCCCCGAGACCGGCGAGCGAGGCCACGCCCTGCTCCGCCCTCGCCGTCGAGCTCTTGATGATCGGTCACGAGGCGAGTCTAGGCCGGGTCGGTTCGCCTGGGCGCCGTGCTACCCACGTCGTGCAGCTCGGAGGAGCTGGAATCTTCGTAGACTCCCGTGCGTTGTCCTTGACTGCTCGAGGTGGTCATCTTCAGCTACGAGATGAGGAGGCGTCATGCGAGCAATCGTGATCAGGGAGGGCGGCGGTCCGGAGGTGCTCAAGCTGGAGGAAGTACCGGACCCCGTGCCGCAGGAGGGGCAGGTGCTCATCCGTGTCGAGGCCGCCGCAGTCAACCACTTCGACCTCACCCAGCGCCGGGATCCGGCGATGACGGGTTCGTCGCTGCCCTTGACGCCGGGAGTCGAGGCGGCCGGGACGCGCGTCGACACCGGCCAGCGCGTCGTCGTAAGCGGCGCAGCGGGGGACTACG
>JALYLO010000236.1 GCA_030774175.1 Actinomycetota bacterium | reverse complement strand
CAGCGGCGTCAGCCCGGAGCCGTCGGCGAGCATGCTGTACGCGCGCTTCTCGCCGTAGCAGCCGCTTCCGAAGACGATCCGATACCCGCCTAGGGTGCTTGCCCTTCCTGCGCCCGAGGCCGAGAGGCTCGCGACGCCAAGCGCCGCGAGCCCCGCGGTGACGAGCACGGTGCGGACCCTCATCGTCCGTCTCCGCTCGAGCACGGCTTCGACACTACGCCGCTGTCGCCGCTCGAACTGCGCTCAGCGAGTATCTCGCGACGCTCACGCCGCTCTTGCGGTCGCTGCGGAGTTGGTAGAGGCGGCCGTCGGTGCCGATGCGCAGCGGCGTGCTGTCGAGGTTCTCCGCGCCGAAGACGGAGCGCGAGTCGAGCGCCACTTGCCGCGTGGCGCCGGAGTGCCCGAGCCGCAGCACGAAGCGCTCCCAGGAAAACGTGCTGTTGGTCTGCTGCGAGACGTCGAACGAGACGACGAGGTCGCCGCCGACGAGCGCCGGCGCCAGGCGGCTGAGCGTCAGCCTCGTCTCGCTCGTGACACGCCAGGCGCGCACGACCCGATCGGCGCGGTCGACGAGAGCGAAGCGCACCTCGCCTGTCGGCTCCAGGTCCTTCGCCGCGGACGACCAGTGCGACAGCGCCCAGGTGACGAGCCGCAGGCCGCCCGGCAGCGACTGGAACGGACTCGTGCCGCGGATCTGGTCTCCCAGCGGCAGCGGCGCGCCGGCCGGCGTCGTGAGCGGAACTGAGCCCGGGGCCTCATTGCCTCCGAACGGGGCGCAGCTAACTCCGCACGCGCGTCGTGCATAGAGCACGCCGTCAGGGCCGACGCGGAGGGGACCGCCGCCGGACATCGGCTCGCTCCAGCGGATCTCGCCACCGGCGGTCAGCGCGTACAGATGGCCGTCGCTTCCGTCGACGTAGATGGTGCCGTCCGCCCCGAGCGCGAAGTCGCGCAGCCCGAGGTCGCGCGGCAGGCGCAGTGGAACTGTGCGGATCAGCCGCTTCGGTTGGCCGGCGCTCCAGACGAGCAGGCGACGGTCGAGCTTGTCGAGCAGCCAGATCGAGCCGTTGCGCGCAACGTCGAAGGAGGACGGCCCGTCGCCGCCAGGTGGGTCGGCGCAGCACGCAAAGCCGACCGCGTTCGGACCTGCGTGCGCGACGATCGCATCGGGCGTCGCCAGGCGTCCAAAGGTGTGTGTCCCCAGGGGTACAAGCGTCGAGGGGTCGACGATCCAGACTCGCTGCGGCCCCGACGCGCCGCGGGCGGGGATCGTCACCGACCGGCCATTACCTGGGTCGCGGAGCACCGCGTAGTAGAAGAGGCGCGAGCCGCGAACCAGGCTCCCCGGCACGCGAGCGACCCAGAGGCCGCTCGAGTCACGGGCGCGCGACAGAGGCACGGGCGTGTACCGCTGTTCGAGGTTGTTCCGTGCGTAGACGGCGATACCGCGGTCGACGAACCCGTACGCGAGTGTGACCGGCTCGCCCTGCGTGAGCACCCAAGGTGGCTGGTGGTAGACGCGCTCCGGCGACCATGCCAGCGGCGCGGACGTGGCCGGCGTGACCACGCTGCCGGCGAGGAGCGCGACCAATCCCGCAAGAGCGCTGATCCTGAACAGTCCGAACATGATTCCTCCGTTCTTCGCTGTAGCCTTCCTCGACACGAGTGTCGACGCACGGACGCCTCCGATCCATGGACGTCGAATAGGACGTCGATGGAATTTCGATCGTCAGGGACGGGGCGCGCGCGGGCGGAGGTCGTCGTCTCCTGGCCCGATCGCGGTACGGCGTTGACCGTCCCGCTCGCGGGCGTGCGCGTCACCGTCGGCCGGCTGCCCGAGTCGAACGACATTGCCCTTCAGCCCGACCCGCAGCTCCTCGTGACACGCACCGCGCACTGCACGCTCGTGCGCAGAGGCGAGCGCTGGTTCGTCGAGGACGGCGGCAGCGTGAACGGGACCTTCCTGCGCCGGGGCCAGTCACTCGAGCGCGTCGTCGAGCCGACGACGCTGAAGGACGGCGATGTCGTCTGCGTGCTCGCCGCGATCGAGGAGACGGGGGAGCGACGCTTTTTCGACCTCGCCTTCCACCCCGGCGGCGACTCGCAGGCGACGCGGGCGGCACTCGCCGGCGAGGCGACGTCCCCGCCCGGGAAGGCGTGCCTCAGCTACAACGCCGAGGAGGCCCGACTCGTCCTCGTGGTCGGGGCGATAAGGCACGACCTCCACATCCGCGCGCAGGCGCACCGGCTCGTTCGCCACATGGCCGAGCGGAACGCGGCGCTCGGCGGCGCGCCCGCTCTCTGCACGCACGACGAGTTGATGCACGCGGTCTGGGGGGACGAGCCGATGCACACGCGGGTCGAGCTGGCGCGGCTCGTGTGGGAGCTGCGCAAGCAGCTCGAGCCCTTCGCCGCGGAGCATCTGATCGAGAACGAGCGCAGGCTCGGCTATCGGCTGCGGACGTGTGGATGAGCGAACGGCTGGCTCCCGCCGTCGGCGAGACGTTCGGCGCGTACACGATCGAGTCGGTACTCGGCCGCGGCGGGATGGGCGCCGTCTTCCTCGCCACGCACGAGCGGCTCGAGCGCAAGGTCGCTCTGAAGGTGGTCGCGCCGGAGTTGGCGGCTGACGACGCGTTCCGGGCGCGGTTCCTCCGCGAGTCGCAGCTCGCCGCGTCGCTCGACCACCCGAACGTGATCCCGATTTACGACGCCGACGAGATCGACGGCGTCCTCTATCTCGCCATGCGCTACGTCAGCGGTCCGAGCCTGCAGGCGCTGATCAGGGCGCACGGACGGCTCTCGTTGGCGGAGACGCTGCGCGTCGTCGAGCAGATAGCCCGTGCGCTCGACGCGGCTCATCGGGCGGGGCTCGTCCATCGCGACGTCAAGCCGGGGAACGTCCTCCTGGCCGAGCCGGGCGACCATGCCTACCTCTGCGACTTCGGCCTCGCGCGACGCGCGAGCACGGAGGGGCTGACGCGAACGGGCACCTTCCTCGGCAGCGTCGATTATTGCGCGCCGGAGCAGATTCAAGGCCGGCCGCTCGACGGGCGCGCCGACGTCTACTCGCTCGGCTGCGTTCTCTTCCACTGCTTCGCCGGCCACCCACCCTATCCGCGGGAGACCGAGTTCCTCGTGCTCCAGGCGCACGTGAGCGAGCCGCCGCCGCTCGTGTCGAGCGTGCGCGACGACCTACCGAGGGCGCTCGATGACGTCATCGCCACCGCGATGGCGAAGCATCCGGACGGGCGCTACGCCACTGCGGGGGGCCTCGCGAGCGCGGCGAGGGCTGCGGGGGCAGGCGTCACCGACGCCGACGACACTCGGGCCGCGCCGACCGCGGCGCCGCGAGTTTCTTCAGACGCCGTGACACGTGTCGTCGAGCAACGTGCCCGGGTCACCGGGCGCCGCGTGTGGGCAATCGCCGTTGCCGTCGTCACCGCCGCGCTCGTGGCGGCGGGCGCTGCCTCGCTCCTGACACGCGGCGGCAATGGCGCGTCGAGCACGACCGGGCCGGAGGTCGCGAAACTGCAGACGTTCGTCGATCGAGTCGAGAACGTCCTCGAGCAGTCGGCAGCGGGACGGCGTGAGATCGCAACCGCGCTCTCGGGCGGCTTCGATTGCTCGCTCGCGCCGCAGCACGTCGCGCGGCGGATCGCCAGCGTCGCCGACAACCGCCAGAGCATCCTCCAGCAGCTTGCCACTCTCGGAGGTCCCACAGCGCAGGCGGATCGGGTCGTCACGCTCCTGCAGCAAGCGCTGCAGCAGTCGATCGAGGCCGACCGGCACTACCGAGACGGCTTCCTTGCAGCGAAAGCGGGCCGCTGCCCGCCGCCGCCGAACGAAGATTTCAGGCTGGCGCGCGAATCGGACGGGCACGCCACGGCAGCGAAGCGGCGGTTCGCGGTCGCGTTCGGCCCACTCGCGAAGCGCTTCCACCGCAGGGCGTGGTCGGCCGCCGAGATCTGAACATGTCCGCCTCGGCGCCTCGGATCTGGATCCGCTCGAGCCCGAGAGTTTCGGCGGCGAAGCGGACCATCTCGGCTCGACGGTCAGTGGCACTTCCGGCAAAGACTGGGCCGAGGATTCGCAAGACCGCCAGAGTAGGACACGAGCCGCAATTTCGGGGAGGACACATCGAGGCCGGACGCCGCTCCGGAAGCGGCGTCGACCTTCTGATCGCCCGTTTGGGAACGGCTCCGACGGAAGCGAACAGCCGGCGTTTCTGGTAGCCCGGGAACGGGGAACGGCCGGCTCGACCCGTTGCCGCTAGGGTGGTTAGACCCAGAGGCGAATAGCGATCGCGCTTCTGCGCGTTCCCTTATCCGTCAGGATCGGGAGGCGCGTGATCGTGCAACCAGCAGCGGCTCGTTCGCGACCGCGGGAGGCCAGAATCTCCTCGTCCGCCGGGGGCAGCGGCAGCGCCCGGCCGATTAGGCCCGCAGGACGGTCTGAGTTCCGCTGTCCGACGTGCGGTTATGGCATCGTCGTCAGCGCCGCCCTACCGAGCGCCTGCCCGATGTGCCACGCCACCGCTTGGACGCCGAGCGGAACGTCTCAACCGTACGGTGCGAGCACGAAGCCGTTTCACGCTGCGCCGCGTTGGTAGAAGCCGGGGCGGAATCCGCTCAACTCGCGTACCGACCGGGCCCGAGCCGCTCAAAGCGCCGGTCAGCCCACTCGCAGGAGCACGCGCGTGCACGAGGTCGGGCACGAGAGGGATGCAGCCCCTGGGTCGTTGCGGCGGCACGACTGCTGCGCGATCACCCGAATCGCCTCGCGTGCTCTAGCGCGCACCGGCTCGACCGCCGGCAGGCCGGGATCGTCGATTGCGTTGGGTGCGCGTGCCGGCCGGTTCGGCCCGTGCGTACTCGGACGCTTGACGAGCCGCCGCGGGCCGATCAGGCTCAAGGGCGCTCGTGAGCGCGCACCCGGAAACCATCGAGTTCAAGATCCTCGGCTCGCTCGAGACGCGCAAGCGCGACGAGGTCCTCGATTTGGGAGGGCCGAAACAGCGGGCGCTGCTGGCGCTCCTCCTCCTGAACGCCAACAAAGTCATGCCTGTCGCGCAGCTGATCGATGACCTTTGGGGCGAGGCACCGCCGGAGACGGCGGCAAATACGCTGCAGGTGTACGTCTCTCAGCTGCGCAAGATCCTCGAGCCCGATGTTCGCAGCGAGAAGCGCATCCTCCAGACGATCTCTGGCGGATACACGGCCGTCGTTGAAGACGGGCAGCTCGATCTGCACCGTTTCGAATCGCTCCTGGTTGAAGGGCGAGAGGCGATCCTTGCCGACGAGCTGGAGCTTGCGAGACGGCAGCTTCGCGAGGCGTTAGCGCTCTGGCGCGGCCCGTGCCTCGCCGAACTGCCGCTCCATCTCTCCGGTCAGTGGGCGGCCGCGCGGCTGGACGAGCTTCGTCTCGCCGTGCAAGAGGACTTGATCGTGGTCGAGCTTGCGCTCGGCAACCACGGCAAGCTCGTCCCGGAGCTGGAGACGCTTGTGCTCGAGCATCGCTATCGCGAGACGCTGCGCGGTCATCTGATGCTCGCGCTCTACCGCTCAGGCCGACAAGCCGACGCACTCG
>JALYLO010000235.1 GCA_030774175.1 Actinomycetota bacterium | reverse complement strand
AGCCTGCGGCGCGCCGGTCGGTCTGCGTGCGCGACGGCCTCGTCGATGCAAATCAGCTACATGCTCGCGTCGAGCAGCTCGACCTCGTAGTCCGCGATCTGCACGTCGGCTGTCACGAGCGTCAGCTGCTCGAGTTGCGCCTGCGCGACGAGCATCCGGTCGAACGGATCCTTGTGGTGCCGCGGGAGCTCACCCGCCGCGACGGCGTGATCGACCTCGACCGGCAGGTCGGTGAGATGGTTGCGCTCGAGCGCGCTCGCGACGTCGAACGGCGACTCCAGCTTCCCGCTCGCGCGCTTCACCGAGATCTCCCAGGCGCTCGCGGAGCTGACGAAGACTTCGTTGTCCGGGTCGGCGATCGCCGCACGTGCCGATGGTCCGAGCTTCGCGTTGCCGTCGAGCCACCAGAGCAGCGTGCTCGTGTCGAGCAGGAGGCGCAACGCGCGCTACTCGAAGGCTTCCCTGAAGCCTTCCGGAATCTCGTCGAACCCCCGACTGATCTTGATCTGGCCGGCGAACATCCCAGGCTTGCGCGGCGCCGGCGCAGGCTTGTAACCGACCAGTCTCGCAACGGGCTTGCCGTGATTGGAGACGACGATCTCCCTGCCGGCTTCTGCTTCCCTGACGAGCTTCGAAAAGGTCGTCTTTGCTTCGTGGATGCCTACCACGATCCTCTTCATCATTTCTCCATTCCGACTAAGTCTAGTCCGACCAAGCATACCAGCCCGGCGAACCGAAATGCGCCCCATGCGAATGAGTCGCAAAGGCTGCGGCAGCAGCGGCGGGCTCGCGTTCAGCGAGCCTCGCCGCCGCTTTTCTCTTCACCGGCCGGGAGCGATTCGCTAAGTCCTCCGAGCGCCGACGTAGCCGGCTCCCCAGTCGGACAGGCTCGAGATCTTGACGACGTCGCCGGTCTGCGGGGCATGCACGACCTGGCCGCCGCCGATGTAGATCCCGACGTGGTCGAGCGCGTCGAAGAAGACGAGGTCTCCCGGCTGGAGCTGGTCACGTGGAACGGCGGTGCCGGCCGTGTACTGGGCGGCGGCATAGTGCGGGAGCGAGATCCCGAGCTGGGCGTAGACGTACATGGTGAGGCCGGAGCAGTCGAAGCCGGCCGGCGACGCACCGCCCCAGTGGTAGGGCACACCGAGATAGCGGAGCGCGATCGTCGCGGCTTCGGGGTGGCCCGCCGCCACGACGAAGGGCGCAGGCGCCAAGGGTGGAATCACACTCGCCGTTGTCGTTGTGGTCGCCTCCGCCGTGCTCGGGTCGGGCGGCGGCGGCGCGACCGCGACGGCGGGCGCCGTCGTCGTGGTGGCGGCTGCCTTCGCCGCCGCGGTGGCAGCCGCTTTCGCTGCCGCCTCGCGCAGGCGTTGGAGGGCCGCCGCCGCCCGCGCACGCTCGGCCGATCGCTGGCTCAGCCGCACCTGCTCGCGAGCAAGCCGCTCTCGCGCCTGCTCCGCCAGGAGTTCCTGCCGGCGCGCCTCCTGCACGCGGAGCTGTTCGACCTCCGACGCAATCGACCCGAGCAGCACGCGACGCTGCACCAGCATCGAGCCGATCTGCGCACGCCTTGTTGCAAGCTCGCTCAGCGCATTGGCGCGCCGCTGCTCCGTCGTGCGCAGTTCGCGAACAGAGCTCGCGTAGCGGTCTCGGACCTGCGTCGCCCGGACCGCCAGCCGATGATCGGCCCCCGCGACCGCGTGCACGGCCGCGAATTCGTCGATCAGGTCCCCGAGGTTGTCGCTGCCGAGGAGGATCGAAATCGTCGAGGGTTGCGAATCGCTTTCGTAGAGAGCGACGAGCCGCTGCGCGACATTGCGCATCACGACGCGCCGCCGACCACTCGCAACCCGCAGGGCCACACGATCGGACGCCAGTTGTCGCTTCGCCTGCACGAGCTCGTACCGGGCGCCGTTCCACGCTTCGGTCGTGGCACCGAAACGGGCGTCGAGCGCGTTCACCTCCCCGAGTACCCGCTGCGCCTGAGCCTGTTTCTCCCGCAACCGCTCCTTGGGCGTCGCGGCGAACGGGTCGCCGACCAGCACGGCGCCGACGACCGACGCCGCGAGAAACGGGAATATCACCTTCCAGGCACGCATCGAGGATGGGACGCCCTTCGACCCACCCCCACCCTAGTCCTCCGACGGCGCCGCTCCAGTCGAGCAGGGCGCGGCGGCGAGTGCGCGCTAACTCGCGCGGCGCAGCTGCGCCTCGACCCGCTGCGCGGCCGGCGATTCCGGCGGCAGCTTCTCGAGCGCCTGCGTGAGCAGCGCACAGGCCCGCTCGTCGGCGCCCTGCCTGAGGAGCGCGAAGCCGAGGTTCGCGATCACCCTCGCCTCATCGCCCTCATCCTCGAGCTCGCGAAGAATCTCGAGCGACTCCTCGAACCGTTCGACCGCGGCCTCCGTCGCCCCTTCCGCCACGAGTGCGAGGGCGAGACTGTTCAGCTCGCGCGCGCGGCGCCGCGGCTCGTCGACGCCGTGCTCGACCTGAAGTACGGGCCTTGCGTTCGCCTCCCATGAGCCCGCGTATGGCCAGCCCCGCCAGTCGTCGGCTCGGTTGGGAATGGCGGCGTTGTTCGGGTTCGACAACCTCGCGCGGAGGAAGGTCGCCGCGAGCTTCGCTTTCGGCTTGAGGGACGGCGGTACGGCGCCGACCGCGGCGTCGCTGCGTGCGTGGGGTAGGTACGCCCACAGTCGATGACGGTCGATCGCCCACGCCGTCGCCGCGATCAGCCCTGCGAGCCCGAGCGCGCCGAAGAGGACGGGCAGCAGCGACCCGAGGCCAATCGCGAGGACGACGCCGTTCAAGAAGACGAAGACCGCGGCGAGCGCAGCGGCACGCTGCCGCAGGCGCCTCGCGCGCGGCGAATCCTCGAACAACTCGCGCCGTGTCATTTCGCCACCTCCTGCCGGGTCCACCTTCTTCGACGGCACGCCGCCGCGTCCTTGGTGGAGGAGACGTCTCGAGCCGCCGGGCGTCAGCCTCGGTCGACCCGGCTGCCGCCGACGATCGCGTCGCGGCCGTCGGCGAAGCGCACCCATGCCTTGTGCGTGCCGTCATAGTCGGGCCCGAAGAGGATCAGGGTCGCCTCCTCCCCGCCCACGCGGCACGGCTCCGTCCCCTCGGGATCGAGCCCGCGCCAGATGCGGATGAACGGGTTCCGCTCCCACTCATCGCCGACCGTCGACGGCAGCGTGTGGCCCGGGTGGATCCGCGTCTCGGGCGGCAGGGTCATCAGCCGTTGCATGATCGAGTGGTACTGGTCCGCATACCCCGTCGGGCCGCCGCCGACCGTGCCGCCGACCGTCCCCCTGAACAGGCAGTCGGCGGTGAAGCAGTCGGTGCCGTTCACGAGCAGCGCGAGGTGGTCCGGGCAGTGGCCCGGGGTTGCGATCGCCTCGAGCTCGAGCTCGCCCGAGCGGACGACGTCGCCGTCGCCGATCGTCTCGTCGATCGGCACGCCGGCCTCGGCGGTCAGGCGGCTCCCGACGACGGGAACGCCGAACCGTCGCGCGAGGCCCGCGACGTCGACCACGTGGTCGCCGTGCTGGTGGGTCACGAGGACGTGAGTGATCGTCAACCCGCGCGAAGCGATCTGTGCGAGCAGCGGCTGCTCGACGCCGTTCGAGTCGACGAGAACGCCGTGCCCGCCGTCGCCGTCCGCGACGAGGTACGCGTTCGAGGTCCACGTCGGGTGCTCTGCGCGTTCGAGGATCACGCGAACCCGATCACGCTGCGAATGCCGTCCTGGGCCTCCATCAGCTCGAAGCCACGATTCACCTCGTCGAGCGAGAGCCGGTGGGAGATGAACGAGTCGACGTCGATGTCGCCGGCGAGCCAGCGCTCGACGAGGAGCGGGACGCCGTCGCGCCCCTTGACGCCGCCGAACGACGAACCCGCAACCCGGCGGCCGGTGATCAGGTAGCGAGGCACGATGTCGAGAGTCTCGCCTTTCCCGGCCACGCCTGCGACGGTGCAGAGCCCCCAGCCCATTCGCGCCGACTCGACCGCCTGCCGCATCACTGCGACGTTGCCGGTCGCCTCGAACGTGTAGTCCGCGCCGAACCCGCCGGTGAGCTCGAGGGTCCGCTCGACGGCGTCGGGCCCGCCGACCATCGTCTCGGTCGCGCCGTGCGCGGTTGCGAGGCGGAGGCGCTCGTCAGAGAGGTCGACGCAGACGATCCGCTCCGCCCCCTGCAGGCGGCACCCGATCACCGCGCCGAGGCCGACCATCCCCGCACCGAAGACGATGCACGTCGAGCCGGCCTCGACCTTGGCGGTGTTCATGGCGGCGCCGAGGCCGGTCGAGAGCCCGCAGGCGAAGAGACAGGCGCCCTCGAGCGGCGCCTCGGGCGTGATCTTCGCGAGCGCGATCTCCGGCATCACCGTGTACTCCGCGAACGTCGAGGTGCCCATGAAGTGCCGGACCGGCTCGCCGTTCGAAGAGAGCCTGGTCGTCCCGTCGGGCAGGTAGCCCTTGTTCTGCTGCTCGCGGATCGCAAGGCACAGGTTCGTCCGGTCGCTTCGACAGTGGATGCACTCCCGGCACTGCGGCGAGAACAGCGTGACCACGTGGTCGCCCGGCACGAGCGAGGCGACGCCCTCGCCGACGCGCTCGACGACGCCGGCGCCTTCGTGTCCGAGCACCGTCGGCGCATACCCGGACGGGTCGGCGCCCGAGGCGGTGTAGAGATCGGTGTGACAAACGCCGCAGGCGACCAGCCGCACGAGCACTTCACCGGCACGTTCGTCCAGGTCGACCTCCTGCACGGTGAGCGGCGCTCCGAACTCCTCGAGGACGGCGGCTTTGATCAGCATCGCCCGCGATCCTACGGACAGGTCAGCGTTCGTTGGTGCAGACGTGGTCGCCGCCGCCGACGAGGCGGTCGAAGAGCGCGTTGAAGGCCTCGTCGCGGACGGGATCGTAGGCGTCGAGCGACACGCCCTGCCACTGCACGTCCGGCGTCACTCCTGGGCCCATGATCGTCACCCGATGGAGGTCGCCGATCGCCGGCCCACGCGGCTTGCGGTCGGGATAGCCCGGCGGCGGCACCTGCGGGACGAAGCTGTAACAGAAGGCCCCGTTTCGGAGGTGCAGCACCTTCCCGGCGTCATGGCGCCAGCCAGCGCCGTAGACCGAATTGTGCGCGTCGATGTAGGCGTAGCGCGCGTAGCCGTCCGTGCCGCGCGTGCTCGAGGGAGTCTTGAAGCCGAAGACCGGCGAGCCCGCGTAGGTCATCCGCCCGAACAGTCCCTCCCACGCGCCGCCGTAGGTCCAGTTCTGCGAAACCTCGAGCTCCGCCGGCGGCCCCGACCAGTGCGCGACGTGAAACTCGAGCTTCCCCTGGTCCGGCAGCCACGGCGCAAAGCCACGCATCGGCAGCAGCCGGTACCACGCCTGGATCGCCCAGTAGGTGCCGTCGGGCGCCTTGCACGCGGTGACGCGGAACACGAGGGGCGGGCCGTCATAGGGGTGGCAGCGGTTGACGAACGAGCCGGCGAGGCTGTGGCCGTACTTCTTCCAGCCGCCCGAGTAGTCGAACCGGAACCTCACCTGCGGGATCTCCTGCGAGGGCGCCCTCGCGTTGATCGCGCCCCAGACAAGCACGTGCCGGGCGCCGCCGTCCTCCCGCTTGTACGTGAGCAGTGCTTCGCCCTTGCCGTTCACGGCGAGCGACACCGCCGAGATATTCAGGTCACCAAGCGG
>JALYLO010000234.1 GCA_030774175.1 Actinomycetota bacterium | reverse complement strand
AGCCTCGCCTCGTGCGTCGCCGAGACGCTGATGACCGGGCTGCTCGGCGGGGGTCACGCGATCACGTTCGACGCTGCGACCGGCGCCGTTGCGAACCTCGACTGCTTCGTCTCGGTCCCCTCGGGCGCCGGCGCGCCGCTCGCCGACCTGCCCGTCCCTTTCGGAGAGGAGCTTGTCCACTACGCGATCGGCGCGTCATCGTGCGCCGTCCCTGGGGTGCCGGCCGGGCTCGACGCGTTGTGGCGCTCCGCCGGACGCCTGCCCTGGGCGCGGGTCGTCGATCCGGCGCTGCGGTTGGCGCACACCGGCGTGAGGATGCCGCGTGCGCACGCCACGTGCCTCGAGATGCTGGCGCCCGTGATGACGATGCGTGAGGGTGCTGCGATCTACGCGCCCGCCGGCGACCTCCTCGCCGAGGGCGAGGTGCTGCACCAGCCCGGCCTGGTACGAGCGCTCGAGCTGATCCGCGACGAGGGCGTCGCATCGGTGTACACGGGGACGATCGCGGCCGCCCTGCTGCTTCTCATCGACGAGCGTGAGGGCGCGATCACCGCGGGCGACCTCGCCTCCTACGCGCCCGTCTGGTCGGAGCCGGTCGAGGTCGGCTTCGCCGGCCGGCGGGTGCTGACGCGCGGCGGCCTGTCGGGGATCCGCGAGTCGCTGGCGCGCCTCGATCCTCGTGGCGGGGCCGACGCGCTGCTCAGCGTGCTCGAGGATCCTGTCCACGAGGATCCCGCGCCGCGTCACGGCCACACCACGAACATCGCCGTCGTCGATGCCGACGGGAGCGCCTGCGTCCTGACGACGAGCCTGGGCCTGGGCTCGGGCGACTGGCTCCCCGGGCTCGACCTGCACTTGAACAGCATGCTTGGCGAGGTCGACCTCGTGCGCGAGCCGGCCCGGCCGGGTGACCGAATGGCGAGCATGATGGCGCCGACGCTCGCACTCGACGAGGAGGGGCTCGAGCTGGCGCTCGGCTCGGCGGGCGGGACGCGGTTGCGGACCGCACTCGTCGGCGTGCTCGCCGCGGTGCTCGCGGAAGGGCTCGAGCCTCAGCCGGCGATCGACCGGCCACGCTTCCACCCGGCGGGCGCCGTCGTGCACGCCGAGCCGGGGGTCGACGAACCGTGGCTCGCCGGTCTCGAGGCCGGCGGCCGCACCGTCCGGCGCTGGCCCGAGCGGCACCACTACTTCGGTGGCGTCAGCGCCGTCGGACGGCGTGGAGCCGGTGCGGATCCCCGGCGCGGCGGCGCCGTCCGCTCGACGTAGGACAGAGCGACTATCCGGGGCGGGCTGCCGCCCGCGTCTGCTCCACGTCCGCCGCGATCTGAGCGATCAGCGCCGCTTCGCTCTCGAACGCGAGCTCGTCACGCAACCGCTGCCATACCTCGACGACCAGGCGGTCGCCGTACAGATCGCCCTCCCAGTCGAGCAGGTACGCCTCGATGCGCCGCTCGCTGCCGCCGTAGTGGGGGTTGATGCCGATCGAGATCGCCGCGCGCCGGTCGCCGACCGCACCCGCGTAGATCCCGAAGGCGGGCACGAGCAGCTCGGCGTCGACCCGGAGGTTGGCCGTCGGGAACCCGAGCGTGCCGCCGCGCGAGTCGCCGAAGACCACTGTGCCGTCGAGCTCGAGCGGCCGCCCGAGCAGCCGGGCTGCGCCTGCAACGTCGCCCGCTCGTACGAGCCGCCGGATCTCACTCGACGAGATCCCCTCGACGAGCGGCACCTGACGGGCGTCCAGGCCGAGCGAGCGCAGCAGGTCGAGATCGCCGGCGCGCTGCCGGCCGAAGCGGAACCCAGCGCCCGCGACGACGACCTCGGCTCCGATCCCCAGGAGGTGCTCCCGCGCGAACTCGGTCGGCGAGAGCGCCGCCGTGTCGGTCGTGAACTCGACCACGAGGACGTCCTCCACCCCGCAGTCGGCGAGCAGCTCGAGTCGCCGCTCGAGTGTCGCAAGCTGCTCCACCCTGTTTCCGAGCACCGTCCGCGGATGAGGGTGGAAGGTCACGACCGTCGGCGTCGGCCCGGCGGCGACCGCCGCGCGCACGACTGCGCGATGCCCGAGGTGCACGCCGTCGAACGTGCCGATCGCGACGGCCCGCGGGCGCCGCTCGAGTTCCCTCGGCTCGCGGGCGATCACGCCGCGCTGCCGCCCACGGGTGCGTCCAGTGCGAGCACCCCCGCCCGAACCTGCGCCGGCACCTGGTTGAGCGCCTCAGCCGGCAGCCGTGCGAGCGCCGCGGCGACCGAGATGAGCTCGACCTCGCCCGGGTCGGCAGCTGCCTCGTCGATCGAGAACGGCCCGACGGCGGTCCGACGCAACGTCGCGCAGTGGCCGCCGAGCGCCTCGGCGATCGCGCGGATGTACGTCCCGGAGCTGACGTGCAGCGCGATCCGGACCGACTCGCGGTCGTAGGCGACGACGTCGAGCGCGTACACGAGCGAGCGCCTCAGGGGCATCTCGACCTCGACGCCCCGACGGGCCAGCCGGTACGAACGCTCGCCGTCGATCTTCACCGCGGAGGCGGCGGGAATGGGCAGCTTGATCTCACCGCGGAGGGCCGCGAGCCGCGCATCGAGCTCTTGCCGCGACGGCGGCGCGTGCCTCTTGCGCACCTCTCCTTCCGGGTCGCCGGTCGACGTCGTCGCAGTCAGGTCGACGTCCGTGAGGTAGCGCTTGTCCAGTCCGAGGAAGCACGGGACCAGCCTCGTTGCAGCACCGGACAGGAGCAGGAGCAACCCCGTTGCGAAAGGATCAAGCGTCCCGGCGTGGCCGGTTCGAGCGAGCGTCCGCCTGCGCAGCGCCGCGACGAGCGCGAACGAGGAGGGGCCCGCCGGCTTGTCGAGCAGCGCGATCCCGACGGGCCTAAGCGCTCTTGGCGGCATCCGCGCCGGGGTGCGATGCCGTCGCGAGCACGAACTCGCGGTGCAGGAAGTCGACGATCTCGCCGATCGTCAGCTCGGACGAGAACCCCGCGGCCTGGCGGTGCCCGCCTCCCCCCACCTTGCGCGCGATCGCCGAGACGTCCACCTCGTCGTGGCTGGAGCGGAGTGAGACGCGGCGCGCCGGTCCTTCGTTGCGTGGAGGCTCGCGGATCAGCGCGACCATCTCGGAGTGCTCGACCGCGCGCAACGAGTCGATGATCCCCTCCGAGTACGGCTCTTCCGCTCCGACGGCCGAGAAGTCGTCCTTCAGCAGGTACGAGACGACGAGCCGCCCGCCCTCGAAGAGCCGTGCGCGCTCGAGCGCGCGCGCGAGCAGCTTCAACTTCGCGAACTGCACCGTCTCGTAGACGTGCCGGAAGACGCCGTGGACGTCTGCACCGGCCTCGACGAGCTCAGCCGCCAGCCGGAACGCCTTCGGCGTCGTGTTCGTGTACTGAAACCGACCGGTGTCGGTGACGAGGCCGACGTACAGCGCCTCTGCGATTGCCGGTGTGAGCGGCACGCCGAGCACACGCAGGATGTCGCGCACGATCTCCGCGGTCGAGGAGGCGTCGTCGACGATCAGGTTGAGGTCGCCGAACCGGGAATTGTCGTGGTGGTGGTCGACGTCGACCACGAGCTTCGCCCGCTCGACGGGATCGGGATCGGGCCCGATGCGCTGCTCGTTCGCGCAGTCGACCGCGAGCAGGACGCGCTCGGCGACATCTGCGGGGAGCTCCCGGACGAGGCCGTCGAGCTGGAGGAAGCGATACTCGCCGGGGGTCGGCGCGCTGCCTGCCAGGAACATCGACACGTCCTTCCCGAGGGCGCGCAGCGCGAGCGTGATGCCGAGCATCGACCCGAGCGCGTCGCCGTCCGGGTTCTCGTGGGTCGTGACGAGAAACCGGTCATTCGAGCGGATCACATCGGCGACCGCCCGCACGTCACTCATCGTCTGCGTCTGGCTCATCTTCGGGTAGCCCTGCATCTTCGGGAAGATCTGCCGCGAGCTCGTCGATCAGCTTCGTCATCCGCACGCCTCGCTCGACAGAGTCATCGTAGGCGAACGTCAGCCTCGGAGTCCGGCGCAGGCTGAGCTGCCGGCCGATCCGGCTCTGGAGGACGCCGTGTGCCGAGGTCAACCCGGCCATGGTCGCGTCACGCTTGGTCTTGCTGCCGAGCACGGAGACGAAGACGATCGCGTCCCCGAGGTCGGGCGCGACGCGGACGCCCGTGACGGTGACCATCCCGATCCGCGGGTCCTTGAGACCGGAGACGCCTTCGGCGACGACGGCACGGACGGATTCGTTGACGCGGCGCATGCGCTCGGACACAGGTCGCGAGGGTAGCGCGCACGAGCTTGGTGTGAGACGAGGTGCCTGCCTCTACGCGTCAGGCGTCGTCCGGTGAGACGACGAGTCGATCGCAGCGCATGAGCACCCAGTCGCCCGATGCGAGCCACCGCTCGGCGCCGTCGGCGAGCTCTTCGGCGTCCCGGAGCGTCCGCGCCGCGCAGGCGACGGTGAGGGTGGCGCGCTGCCAGAGGTCGTGATGGTCGACCTCGGCGACCGACGCGGCGAAGCGATTGCGAAGGTTGTCCTTGGCCGAGCGCACGTGGTGCCGCTTGCCCTTCAGCGACCCCGCTTCCGGGAAGTGGAGCTCGACCGTGAGGATCGCGACGAAGCCCGAAGGCATGTCCCGGCGGGTCTAGGCGGCGGAGTCGGGGCCCGCAGGCTCGTCGAGCGACGTGCGCTCGACCTCGCGGGTCTCGAACACCTCGAAGACGTCGCCTTCACGAAGATCGTTGAACCCCTCGAGCAGCACGCCGCACTCGAAGCCCTCGGTCACCTCGCGGACGTCGTCCTTGAAGCGACGCAGCGCCGCGACGGTCGTCTCGTGGATGCGCGTGCCGTCGCGGAACAGGCGGACGCTCGAGCCGCGGCGCACCAGACCGCTCGTGACCATGCAGCCTGCGATCGTGCCGACACGCGAGGCCTTGAAGAGGGCGCGCACCTCGACCTCGCCGATGATCGCCTCGGTCTCGACCGGTGTGAGCATGCCGACGAGCGCCTGCTCGATCTCTCCGGTCAGCTGGTAGATGACGCGGTAGAGCCGGATCTCGATGCCCTGCCGCTCGGCTGCGTGACGCACCTCTGCGGACGGGCGGACGTTGAAGCCGATCACCATCGCGTTGGAGGCGGCGGCGAGGTTGACGTCGTTCTCCGTGATCCCGCCGACGCCCGTGTGGATCACCTGGACGCGGACCTCGGGGTGCTGGATCTTCGCGAGCTCGGAAACGATCGCCTCGACGGAGCCCTGAACGTCGCCCTTGAGCACGATGTTGAGGTCGGCGGAGGCACCGGCCTGGAGCTGCGAGAAGAGCGAGTCGAGCGAGACGCCGCGACTCCGCTGCTTCGCAACCGCTTCACGGCGCAGGCGCTCGCCGCGCTGGTGCGCGAGATCGCGCGCACGGCGCTCGTTCTCGACGACACGTCCGAGCTCACCCGCCGGCGGCGGCTTGTCGAAGCCCAGGATCTCGACGGGCTCGCCCGGGAGCGCCTGCGCGATGCGCTCACCGAGGTAGTCGTAGAGCGCGCGCACGCGGCCCCAGGCATCGCCGGCGACGATCGCGTCGCCGACCTTCAGCGTCCCGCGTTGCACGAGCATGGTCGTCACCGGGCCGCGGCCGACGTCGAGGCGGGACTCGATGATCGGCCCGGATGCGTCCGCCGCGGGATTCGCGCGCAGGTCGAGCTCCGCGTCCGCGACGAGCAGGATCCGCTCGAGCAGATCGTCGAGGTTCTCACCTTGCTTGGCAGACACGCGTGCGATCTGCACGTCGCCGCCCCACTCCTCCGGCTGGAGACCTTCAGTCGCGAGCTCGGTGAGCACGCGGTCGGGGTTGGCGTCCGGCAGGTCGATCTTGTTGACGGCGACGACGATCGGCACCTGGGCGGCGCGCGCGTGCGAGATCGACTCCTTTGTCTGCGGCATGACGCCGTCGTCGGCCGCGACGACGAGCACTGCGATGTCGGTCACCTTCGCGCCGCGGGCGCGCATGGCGGTGAAGGCCTCGTGACCCGGCGTATCGAGGAACGTAATCCGGCGACCGTTGTGGTCGGCCTGGTAGGCGCCGATGTGCTGAGTGATCCCGCCGGCCTCGGTCTTCACGACCGACGTCTTCCGGATCGCGTCGAGCAGCGTCGTCTTGCCGTGGTCGACGTGGCCCATGATCGTCACGACCGGCGGCCGCGCGACCAGTGACTCTTCGGCGTCCTCGAAGACCTCTGGCTCGCCGTCGTCGTCGTCCGCATGCTTGATCGTGACCTCGCGCTGGAGCTCTGCGGCGATCAGCTCGACCTCGTCGTCGGTCAGCGACTGCGTGGCCGTCTTCATCGTGTTCAGGTTCATCAGCAACTTGATGATCTGCGGCATCGCGACGCCGAGTGCCTGCGAGAAGTCTCGCAGCGTGACGCCGGACTCCACGGTCACCGGGCCGGTCGGGGCGACCACCTCGCGCGGGGTGCGCGGGCCGCGGTCGACAGGACGATCGCCGGGCCGCTGCCGCTGGCCCTGACCGGGGCGGTTCCCGCCCTGGTCGATGACGACGCGCCGGCGCCCCTTGGGGCCTCCGCCGCGAGGTCTGATCGGTCTGTTCGGCTTACCGTTGGCCATGGCTCAAGTGTAGAGGCGGGAGAGATCCCGGTCGACGCGGATGGTGGCGCGCAGCGTGCGGCTGAACGCCCGCCGCGCCGCTGCGCGCTCGAAGCACGAGAGGCGCCGGCACGTGTAGGCGCCGCGGCCCGCTCCAGCCCCCGGGACGAGCTCGCCGCGCTCCGCGTGGAAGCGCTGCAGCTCTACCTGGCTCGCCTTGCGGCCGCAACCCGCGCAGGTCCGAATCGAAGCTCCGCCCGTTACTCGCTCCTTTCGCTCGCGCTCTCGTGGGCGGCGACGTGCTCGATCGGAACACCGCCGTCTGGGTCGTCTTCGACGTGCCGGTGGTGGGCATGCGACGGCCCAGTCTCCAGCGTCTCGTCATCCCCGGGGACCGGCGCGTCACCGGGGCCTGCGGGGAACTCCTCGGGCTCGGGGCTCCCGAATGCCGCGGCATCCTCGGTGACCGCCTCGGGCTCCGAGAGGTCGGAGAGCCGCTCGAGCTCGGGCTCCGACTCCTCGACGATCGGATTGGCTTCGTCGTCCGGCGCGAGCAGGGCCAGCTCCTGATGGGCGGTGACGCCGCAGAACTTCGAGCCGGGCAGCGCGGCATTCGGGCAGCGCTTGCCGTTCGAGAGGATCGCCGAGCAGCGCCCGGAGAAGTCCTCGCCGTCGGAGCCTTCGCCGCCGAAGGCTGCGTCCGCTTCCTGCTGGGCGAACTCGGAGTCGGAGGTGATGTCGATCTTCCAGCCGGTGAGGCGGGCCGCGAGGCGCGCGTTCATGCCCTCCTTGCCGATCGCGAGCGCGAGTTGGTCGTCGGGGACGACAACCGTCGCCTCCTTCCCCGCGTCGTCGAGGTACACCTCGCGCACGCGGGCGGGCGACAGCGCCTTGGCCACGAACCGCGCCGGCTCGTTGTTCCACGGGATGATGTCGATCTTCTCGCCGCGGAGCTCGGAGACGACCATGCGCACGCGCGAGCCGCGGGGGCCGACGCACGCGCCTACCGGGTCGACGCCCTGCGCGTGTGACTCGACCGCGATCTTCGAGCGGTAGCCCGGCTCGCGGGCGACGCCGCGGATCTCGACGAGGCCGTCGGCGATCTCGGGCACCTCGAGCTCGAACAGCGTCTTGATCAGCTCGGGGTCGCGGCGCGAGAGGATCACCTGCGGGCCCTTCGTGCCGGTGCGCACCTCGCGGATGACGGCCTTGATGCGTGAGCCCTGCTCGTAGCGCTCGCCGTCGACCTGCTCGGGGCCGGGCAGCAGGGCCTCGACCTTGCCGAGGTCGACGAGGATGTTGCGGCGGTCGCCGGTTTGCTGGACGATGCCGGTGACGACCTCGCCGACGCGGTCGATGTACTCGTCATACATCATCTCGCGCTCGGCCTCGCGGATGCGCTGGAGGATGACCTGCTTGGCCGTCTGGGCCGCGATGCGGCCGAAGTTGCCCGGCGTGACGTCCTTGCGGTTGATCAGCTGGTCCGGGATCTGGGACCAGTCGATCTCGAGATCGTCGTCGGCGAGCAGCGTGTGGTTCTTCTCGCCCGTCTCCTCCTCGATGCGCTCCAGCTCGTCGAGCGCCTGCTCGCGCGCCTCATCCAGGAGGCGCGTCTCGAGGTCCTCGGGGATGTCGATGGAGAACACGCGAAAGTCACCCTTGTCGTCGAGCTCCACGGTCGCGTGCCGCGACGCGCCCGGCGTCTTCTTGTACGCCGCCAGCAGCGCGTCTTCGAGAGCCGCAACCAACGTGCCGCTTTCGATTCCCTTTTCGCGCTCGATCTCGCGAACGGCATCAACTATCTCCTGGCTCATCCCGTCCTACTTCCTATCGTTGAACGACGTGTCGATCAGATTTGCCCGGACGATCTCCTCGTACGGGATGTCCACCGGAATTGCGTCCTTCGACCCTGCACCGTCCCGGATCTGCACGCTCCGCTCCGTGGTCGAGATCACTTCTCCACGCGCTCGCACCGATGCCGTCTTGACGCGCACGGTTCGTCCGACGGCGCGCTCGAAGTGCGCCTTGCTGCGTAGCGGCCGGTCGAAGCCTGGCGAGGAGACCTCGACGCCGTAGGTGTCGAGGTACGGCTGCAGCACCTGCGTCACGCGCTCACAGAGGGCGTGGTCGACGCCCTGCGGATGGTCGACGAAGACGCAGAAGCGGTCGCCGCCGTTGAGTTCGAGGGCGAGCACCTCTACTCCCGGAAGCGCTCCTTCGACCGTGCGTGTCACCTCGCGCTGCAGCTGCTTCTCCTTCTCGTGCGATGCCGTGGCCAACTCGGAAAGTCCCCCATCTACGAAAAATGGGCGCCGCGCGCCCATCTCGAAAAAGCCGAAATGTGGTGTCGGAAAGGTAGCAGACCCCGCTATTTCAAGGATGATCGTCACTGTCCGAGTCGACCGCGTCGAGGTCGAGGATCCGGGAGGCGTACTGCTCCGAGGTCGGGTCCATCGAGCTCGCGAGCTTGTAGTGGCCGTTCGCCTCGGCGGTGCGGCCCAGGCGCTCGAGTGCCCGGCCGAGCGCGTAGTGCGCGTAGTGGTCGGTCGGCGAGAGCTCCTCGACGATTGCGCGGAACTCGCGCTCGGCGTCCTGCCACCGCGCGAGGCGGAAGTAGGCGATGCCGAGCGCCTCCCGGATCGAGGCCTTCGCGGGCTCCAGCCGCTTCGCGCGCTCGAGCGGCACGGTCGCCTGGGCTGCCATGCCGCCGCGGAGCCGCTTCTGGCCTTCGCGGAACAGGTGGTACGCATCGCTCATCGCAGGTAAGGGAAGTTCTCGCGCACGAGGTCAACGGGTGACGTCAGGTCGCGGGTGCGCCCAACCTGGATAGCAGACACGTCGACGCCGGCGTCGATCGCGAGTTGCAGCACGTCACCGAGCTCGTAGGGCGGCCGGCCCGGCAGCGGCCGCAGGAACGACGCCACCCGCGGGCCGAGCCACCAGAGCGGCGCCCCCGACCAGCCGCCTCGCGCAGCGGGCGCGACCAGCTTCACGATGCGGCCGTCCTCGACCTGTGTCCGGGTGTGCTCCGGCCTTCCCGGCTGCCGGCGCACGGCGACCGCACCCTCGGATCCCCGCGCAGCCGCCACGAAGCGGTCGACGTCGCCCTCCGCGAACCGCGTGTCGGCCGCGGCGACCGCGAACGGGGGCGTCGCCTCGGCACGCACAACGGCGTCTGCCGAGCCGAGTGGCACCGGCTGCCGGACGAAGCGGAGCTCGTACGGAAGCGGCGCGAGCAGAGCCTCGACCTGCTCGGCGAGGTGGCCCGTCACGACCACCAGGCGCTCGATGCCGGCGGCGGCGAGCTCATGGACGAGCGTGACGACCACGGGCCTGCCGTCGATCGGCAGCACCGGCTTCGGCCAGCGGTCGCTCAGCGGCCGCATCCGCTTCCCGAGCCCAGCGGCCATCACGACGGCCTCTATTGGAGGAGTTCCTCGACCGCGTCGAGGATCGCGCCGGCGATCGCCGGTTTCGGCGCCTTCGGCACCACCCGCTCGCCGTCGCGAGTCACGAGGACGACTTCGTTCTCGCCCACGTCGAAGCCGATGTCCGCGCGTCCGATGTCGTTGAAGACCACGAGGTCGACGTTCTTCGTCTCCAGCATCGACCGTTTCCGCGCGAGCCCCTCATCGCCGTGCTCGGCCCCGAACGCCACCAGCACCTGTCCGGGGCGCTTCTGCCGGCCGAGCGCGCCGGCGACGTCCTCGGTGGGTTCGAGCTCGACCGTCCAGGCACGCGCGTCCTTCGGGCGCTTCGCCCCAAGCGCCTCGGCCGGGCGGTAGTCGGCGACGGCCGCGGCCAGCAGCGCGACATCGACATCCGGCAGCGCGAGCGCGGCGTCCAGCATCGCCTCCGCGGTCGGCGTCGGGATCACCTCGACCCCGTTCGGAGGGTCGAGCTGGAGGTTCGCCGCCAGGAGGATCACCTCGGCTCCGCGGCGGCGCGCCTCCTCGGCGAGCGCCACCCCCATCCGCCCGGACGAGCGGTTGCCGACGAAGCGCACCGAGTCGAGCGGCTCGCGGGTGCCGCCGGCCGTGATCAGGACGCGCCGGCCTGCCAGCGTGCCCGGCGCGAGCAGCTGCTCGGCCCGCGCGGCGATCTCCACGGGCTCGGCCAGGCGGCCGACGCCCCATTCGCCCTCTGCCATCTCTCCCTCGTCGGGCCCCACGAGCTCGATGCCCCGCTGCCGGAGCGTCGCCACGTTGGCGCGCGTCGCCGGAGCGGCCCACATCCGCGGGTTCATCGCCGGTGCGACGAGAACCGGGCCGCGGTGGGCGAGCGCGGCCTCGGTGAGCACGTTGTCGGCGATCCCGTGCGCGAGCTTCGCAAGCGTGTTCGCGGTGCAGGGCGCCACGACGAGCAGATCCGCCCTCGCCAGGTGTGGGTACGGGTCGTCGTCGCCCGCGGGCCGGCGAACAGCAGGCCGACCGGCAAGCGCGGCGAACGTCTCGGCACTTACGAACCGCTCCGCACCGGACGT
Organism: Actinomycetota bacterium; assembly: GCA_030774175.1. The sequence continues at coordinate 11,021 of JALYLO010000234.1, read as the reverse complement.
GACGAGCGGGATCACCTCGTGGCCCGCCTTCACGAGGAGGCGCGTCAGCTCGCACGCCTTGTAGGCGGCGATCCCACCGGTGACACCGAGCAGAATCCGGCTCATTGCCGGAAGTGTGCCGGTTACTTCTTGTACTCGTAGACGATCTTGCCCTCGGCGATCTCTTCGAGGGCCATCGTCAGGTAGTTCTTCGAGCGCGACTGGATCAGCGGCGGCGCGAACTCGTCGAACGTACCCTCACCGAGCTGGTGGTGGTAGTTGTTGATCTGCCGCGCGCGCTTGGCCGCGACGATCACGAGCGCGTAGCGCGAGTCGACCTGGTTCATCAGCTCATCGATGCGAGGGTGGATCATTGCCGGGCCATGGTAGCGGCCGCGTCGAGATTCCGGGCGATGATCGCCCCGAGGTCGTCCGCGGCGCGCTGCCGGTCGTCGTTATCGACCACGTCATCAAACCGATCGCGAAGCTCCAGCTGCTTCCGCGCCGTCGCGAGCCGCTCCTCGATCACCCCCGAGCTCTCGGTCGCCCGCGCCCGCAGTCGGCGCTCCAGCTCCTCGACAGGCGCGGTGACGAAGATCGTCACGGCGTTCTCGACCCGGCGCTTGACCCGGAGGGCGCCGTCGGTCTCGAGCTCGAGCAGCGGAGCCTTGTTCGCTGCCCGCAGCCGGTCGATCTCCGAGTTCAGCGTCCCGTACCGGTTGCCGACGTAATCGACCCACTCCAGGAACTCGCCGGCGTCGATCCGCCGGTCGAATTCGGCGCGGTCGAGGAACCAGTAGTGGACGCCGTCCTCCTCCCCGAGCCGCTGCCTGCGCGTCGTTGCCGAGACCGCGTGGGCAAGCTCGGGGAAGCGCGGGAGGACGAGTTGGATCAGCGTGCCCTTGCCTGCCCCGGAGGGGCCCGTCACGACAAAGACAGGTCTCGTCAAGGTCTGACGGGCGCGACGTGGGATAGCCGGCACCCTCTACCCACGTCACACCTTTTAGCGGTTGAAGAGCCCAATCAGCTCGTGGCGCTGGCGGTCGGACAGGCCGCCGACCGTCTTCGACTGGCTGATTCGGCACTGGTTCAGAAGGCGCGCCGCCTTCACGCGACCGAACTTCGGCACCGCCATCAACATGTCGAAGACCTTCGCGGTCGAGACGAACTCGGGCGGCTCACGCAGGATCTGTTCGATCGACGTCTCCCCGGACTTGAGATCCTTCTTCAACCGGGCGCGCTTGACGCGGATGTCGTTCGCCCGTTTCAGCGCTTCCATCCTCTGGTCCAGCGAACGGACCGGAGCTTGCACCTGGGTCTGCGGGGGCACCATGAGTGCGGCATCCTACCAACCTCCACGCGGCGTGCAACTGCGACCGGTTCAGGCTAGTTGTCCAGTATGGCAACGGAGTCGAGTGCGACCCCGAATGCATCGTCCGGCTGCTCGAAACCAATTCGCTCGCACTCGTCGGTCAGTTCCCTGCGCACGCGCGCGGGCGCGTCGGGATCCGCGAACAGCACCGTGCCGAGTGCAACGTGTGTCGCACCGCACGCGATCAGCTCGAGCGCGTCGCGCCCGGTCTGCACGCCGCCCATGCCGACGACCGGAAGTTGCGTCGCGCGGCGAGCGGCCATCACGGCCGCAAGTGCGACAGGCTTGAGGGCTGGTCCCGAGTACCCGCCGACGCCACGCGCGAGCTTGGGCGCGAGGAGCGCGTCCAGGGCCACGCCGCGCAAGGTGTTGACCAGGCTGACCCCGTCCGCCCCCGCGGCCTCGACGGCGCGCACCGTCTCGGCAACGTCCCAGGCATGCGGCGACAGCTTGGCGTAGAGCGATTGTTCGGTCACCGCACGGCAGGCGGCGACGATCTCCGCGGCCGACTCCGGGGCCTCGTCGACGTTGGGGCAACTGAGATTCAGCTCGATGGCGGCGACTGCGTCGCCGCCTAGCTGCTCGCACGTCTCCGCGTAGTCGCGTGCGTTGAACCCACCGACAGAAACCCAGATCGGAACGCTCAACGTGCGAAGACGCGGCAGTGCCTCTGCGATGAACATTTCGCGTCCGGGGTTCGCAAGCCCGATCGCGTTCAGCATGCCGGCGTCCGTCTCGGCGATGCGAACCGGCCGGTTTCCTTCCCGCGGCTCCGGCGTCACGGTCTTGGTCACGAAGGCGTCCAGGGACGTCGCGGTGTCGGGGGCGGTCAGCGCGTCCAGGCATCCGCTCGCGTTCAGGAGGAGCACAGCACCGGCCCTTCCACACACAGCCGCTTGAGCTCACCCTCGACCTCGACGACGCATCCGTAGCAGGCGCCGTACCCGCACGCCATCGGGGCCTCCCACGCGAGCTGTGCCGCCGGCGCGATCGCCTGCACCGCCTCGAGCATCGGCTCGGGCCCGCACGCGAGCACGTCGCGGCCGTCGGGGATCGCTGCGGTCACGAGGACGGGGTCGATCACGACCTCCGCATTCGGGACGAGCGCCGCCGCCTCCGCGTGCTGCTCCGATCGGAACCCGAGCACGGCCGGCGGGCGTTCGAGCGCCTCGGACAGGTACGGCAGCGGCGCGATCCCGATCCCGCCGCCGACGAGGAGCGGGCGCGGCACGTCCAGGCGGAAGCCGTTGCCGAGGGGCCCGAAGACATGCAACGTCGCGCCCCGCTCGAGCGTCGCGAGAGTGCGCGTCCCGGGCCCGATCGGATCGATCAGAAACGCGAGCTCCCCGCGCGGCGCCAGGCAGAGCGACATCGGCCGCGGCAGCACCCGCCCCGGCGCCTCGAGCATGAAGAACTGACCCGGCACGCCGGGGTCGATGCCGCCACGGTCGACGCGGATCAGGGCGTATAGGCCCACCGCCTCGACGGCGGCGACCCTACGACGCTCTCGCCTGGGTCTCGACATCGATGCGCTCCTGCAGCGACAGCGCGGTCTCCGCACGGGCGTTGGCGATCGCGTGCACCGCTGCCGCGGCCCCGGCGATCGTCGTGATGCACGGAATGCGAGCGGCGAGCGCGGTCTCGCGGATCAAGTAGCCGTCCGAGCGCGGGCCGGAGCCGCCCTCAGGCGTGTTCACGACGAGGTTGCAGCGACCGCGCCGGACGAGGTCGACGACGCTCGGCCCGTCGCCCTCGGCCTTCACCTTGCGCACCTCGTCGACCTCGAGCCCGGCGGCCCGGAGCGTGCGCGCGGTCCCTCGGGTCGCGACGAGCCGGAAGCCGAGACCGGCGAGCGCGGCCGCGACCGGGACCGCCGAGGGCTTGTCGTCGTCGCGCACGGAGACGAAGACGACGCCGTCGCGCGGCAAGGGGCGGCCGGCTGCGCGCTCGGCCTTCGCGAAGGCCGTCGGGAGGTCGCTGGCGCTCGCCATCACCTCCCCGGTTGCGCGCATTTCCGGCCCGAGCACGGGGTCGGCTCCCGGGAAGCGCGAGAACGGCAGCACCGCCGCCTTCACGCTGACCTGGCGCGGCGGCCGCTCGGCCGGCAGCCCGAGGTCGGCGAGCTTCCCCCCGGCGGCGAGCCGGCAGGCGGCGGCCACGAGGTTGATGCCCGTCGCTTTCGAGGCGAAGGGGACGGTGCGTGAGGCGCGCGGGTTCACTTCGAGGACGAAGACGACGTCGTCGACGATTGCGAACTGCACGTTCAGGAGCCCGACCACCCCGAGCGCGGGCCCCAGGCGCTTCACGATCGCCGAGATCTCGGCCGAGGCCGACCCGCTGAGGGACTGCGCGGGCAGCACGCACGCCGAGTCGCCGGAATGCACACCCGCCTCCTCGACGTGCTGCATGATCGCGCCGACGTACGTGTGCTCGCCGTCGCACAGCGCATCGACATCGATCTCGATGGCACGCTCGAGGAAGCGGTCGACGAGCGTCGGCCCCTGTACGCCGTGGAACGCATCCACGACCTCGTCCGCGCCGTGGCAGACGCGCATGGCCCGCCCGCCGAGGACGTACGACGGCCGCACGAGCACCGGGTACCCAATCCGATGCGCGATCGCGGCGGCCTCGATGCCGGAGCGCGCGATGCCCCAGTCGGGGCAGCGGACACCCATGCCCGCGAGCAGGCCACCGAATCGCTCGCGATCCTCGGCGAGATCGACCGCGTCGAACGGCGTCCCGAGAATCCGGAACCCCGCCGCCTCGATGCCCCGCGCGAGCTTCAGCGGCGTTTGGCCGCCGAACTGAATCACGACGCCCTCGGGCTGCTCCCGCTCGAGCACGCCGAGAACCGACGCGAGGTCGAGCGGCTCGAAGTACAGCCGGTTCGAGGTGGCGTAGTCGGTCGAGACCGTCTCGGGGTTGCAGTTGACCATCACGGCCTCGTAGCCGAGCAAGCGGAACGTCTGAACTGCGTGCACGCAGCAGTAGTCGAACTCGACCCCCTGGCCGATGCGATTGGGGCCCGAGCCGAGGATGACGACGCGCTTCGCATCGCCGCGGGGCGGGGCCTCGTCCTGCTCGTCCCAGGTCGCATAGAAGTAGTTCGAGCTCGCCTCGACCTCGCCGGCGCACGAGTCGATGCGGCGGTAGACCGGCGGGCGCGACTGCTGGCGCGCGGTTTCGGCCTCGAGCGACTCGAGCTCGCGCGCGAACCACGGGTGCAGGTTCTCGGGCTGCCAGTCGAGGTCGCCCTCCAGCCCGCGCTTCGCCTTCACGAACGCCTCGATGAAGGTGCGTCCGATGCCCATCGTCTCGCCGACGGATTTCATCTGCGTGCCGAGGGTTGTGTCGGCGCCGGGGAACTTCTCGAACGCAAAGCGCGGGATCTTGACGACGACGTAGTCGAGCGCCGGCTCGAAGCTCGAAGGCGTCGTGCCGGTCAGGTCGTTCGGGATCTCGTCGAGCGTGTAGCCGACGGCGAGCTTCGCGGCGACCTTCGCGATCGGGTAGCCCGTCGCCTTGGACGCGAGCGCGGACGAACGCGAGACGCGCGGGTTCATCTCGATCACGCGAATGTCGCCTGAGACCCGATCACGGGCGAACTGGATGTTCGATCCTCCGGTGTCGACTCCCACGGCGCGGATGACGCGGATCGAGCTGTCACGGAGCTCCTGGTAGGCCTCGTCGCAGAGCGTCATCTGCGGTGCAACCGTGACCGAGTCGCCGGTATGGACGCCCATCGGGTCGAGGTTCTCGATCGAGCAGACGATCACGACGTTGTCGGCCCGGTCGCGCACGACCTCGAGCTCGAACTCGTCCCACCCGCGCACCGACTCCTCCACGAGCACCTGGCCGATCGGCGACTCCTGGAGGCCGCGCTGCACCTGCGCGTGGAGCTGCTCGGATGTGTCGGCGAAGCCGCCGCCCTGACCGCCGAGCGTGAACGCCGGCCGGACGACGGCGGGCAACGAGAGGCCGTGGAGGTCGTCGGCCGAGGTGACGCTGCGGGAGGTCGGGACCTTCAGCCCGCAGGCTTCGACCGTCTGTTTGAAGAGCTCGCGGTCCTCGGCGCGGTTGATCGCGTCGATTGAGGCCCCGATCACCTCGATGCCGAGCTCCGCGAGGATGCCGCCTGCCTCGAGCTCGCGGACGAGGTTGAGCGCCGTGCCGCCGCCCATCGTCGGGAGCAGCGCGTCGGGACGCTCGCGGCGCAGCACGCTCGTGACGCCCTCGAGGTCGAGTGGCTCCAGATAGGTGCGGTCGGCGAAGCCCGGGTCGGTCATGATCGTCGCCGGGTTCGAGTTGACGACGATCGTGCGGAAGCCGTCCTCGCGCAGCACCTTCAGCGCCTGACAGCCGGCGTAGTCGAACTCGGCGGCCTGCCCGATCACGATCGGCCCCGAGCCGATCAGGCAGATCGAGGTGATGTCGTGGCGCCTCGGCATCTCAGGCTGCCTGCTTCAGCCCGTCGACCCAGCCGGCGATGATCGAGGCGGCGTCGTGGGGCCCGGGCGCAGCCTCCGGATGGAACTGCGCCGAGCGTGCGCGCAGGTCGGGATACTCGAGACCTTCGACCGTGCCGTCGTACAGCGACGTGTGCGTGACGCACCTGTCGTCGCTCGCTCGAACGGCGAAGCCGTGGTTCTGGGAGGTGACGAGGACGCCGCGTGACCTGTGGTCGAGCACAGGATGGTTCGCGCCGCGATGGCCGAACGGCAGCTTGAACGTCTCACGCCCGGCTGCGAGTGCGAGGAGCTGGTGCCCGAGGCAGACGCCGAGGATCGGCGTCCGGCCGAGCAGCTCCTGGAGCGTCTTCGTCTCTCCGTCGAGCGGTTCGGGGTCGCCCGGCCCGGGCGAGAGCAGGACGCCGTCGTAGCAGGCGATCGAGTCGGCGTCCACGTCGTGCGGGAAGACGTCGACGGCTGCGCCGTTCGCGGCCAGGCGTCGCAGGATCGAGCGCTTGCAACCGTAGTCGACGACCGCAACGCGCACCGCGCCCTCGCCCGAGAACGTGTAGGGCTCCGGCGTCGAGACGCCGGCGACGAGCGCCGCGCCTGCCATCGGAGGCTGTGCCCGCACGGCTGCGACGACCTCGTCGACCGCAATCTCGCCCGTGACGGCGGCGGCGCGCATCGCCCCTTGCTCGCGCAAGTGCAGCACGAGCGAACGCGTGTCGATTCCCGTCAGCCCGACGATCCCGTGCTCGTGCAGCCAGTCGGTCCAGTGCGGCCCGCGCGCCGCGCGCATCACAACCGCCCTCGCATGCACCCTTCTGGACTCACTGCGCGCCTCGTCGATGCCGTAGTTGCCGACCATCGGCGCTGAGAAGCAGACGATCTGGCCCTCGAAGCTGGGGTCGGTCGCCACCTCCTGGTAGCCGCTCATCGCCGTGGTGAAGACGGCCTCGCCGAACGAGAAGCCTTCGGCGCCGACCGACTCTCCGGCGAAGACCGTGCCGTCCTCGAGGACGAGCGAGGCGATCACGATTCGTGCACCACGCGGCCGGCGGCGACGGTGAGGCGGATGCGGCTCCGCAGCCGCTTCCCGAGCAGCCAGGAGTTGGCGGAGCGCGAGCGGAAGTCGGACGCTTTCACGCGCCAGCTCGCGTTCGTGTCGATCAGCGTCACGTTCGCCCTGGCTCCGACCGCGATCCGCGGCCGGTCGAGCCCGAAGATCGCCGCGGGCCCCGCCGACATTCGTTCGAGCAGCGTCTCGAGCGAGACGAAGCCCGGCTCGACGAGGTTGGTGTAGAGCGCCGCGAACGCGGTCTCGAGGCCGGTGACCCCGAACGGCGCCGCCTCGAACGGGACGTCCTTCTCCTCGGGCGCATGCGGCGCGTGGTCGGTGGCGATCGCGGCGATCGTGCCGTCGCGAAGCGCCTCCAGCAGCGCCGCGCGGTCACTCTCGCAGCGCAGCGGCGGGTTCATCTTCAGGTTGGGATCCAGCGTGCGCAATGCCTCATCGGTGAGGCAGAGGTGATGCGGTGTCGCCTCCGCGCTCGCGCGGACGCCCGCCGCGTGCGCACGGCGCAGGTGCTCGACCGACTCGCGCGCCGAAAGGTGCATCAGGTGCACCGCCTGACCGGTCTCGCCCGCGAGATCGAGGTCGCGCGCGACCATCAGGCTCTCGCCGAGCGAGGGCCAGCCCGCGAGCCCGAGCTCCGCGGCGACGGCGCCGGCGTGAGCGTGGCCGCCCCGGGTCAGCGTCGCTTCCTCGCAATGCACGGCGATCATGCGGCCGGTGACGGCGTTGTACTGGAGCGCCCGCCGCATCACTCCCGCGGCGGCGACCGGACGCCCGTCGTCGGTGAAACCTGCGGCGCCCGCGTCGGAAAGTGCTCCCATCTCCGTGAGCTCCGCGCCGTCCTGCCCTTTCGTGATCGCCGCCATGAAGCCGACCGGAATGTGCGCCTCCGAATCCGCGCGGGCGCACAGACCGCGCAGGACGTCGGCGTCGTCGACGACGGGGTCCGTGTTCGGGATCGCGAGAATCGCGCAGTAACCACCTGCGGCCGCTGCGGCAGTCCCGCTCTCAATTGTCTCCTCGTCCTCGCGGCCCGGCGTTCGCAGGTGGACGTGCGGGTCGACGAACGCCGGGGTGAGCAGGTTGCCCGCGCCGTCGATCACTCGATGCTCATTCGCGTCGAGGTCGAGGCCGATCTGCGCGATCACACCACCGTCGATGCGCACATCGAGGATCGCGTCCACGCGCTCGAGCGGATCGAGCACGCGTGCACCCCGGATGACGACGTCGTCGGCGCCGGCGGGGCCTGCCAGCATCACGCCACCTCCATCGCGGTCTCGACAACGACCGGGCCGGTCGTCAGAAGGTCGTAGAGCACGGCCATTCGCATGATCAGGCCCGCACGCACCTGTTCGACGACGAGCGAGGCGTCGGAGTCGACAACCCGGGCGTCGATCTCCACACCACGGTTGATCGGCCCAGGATGCATCACCCGCTGGCCGCTGCGGATCCGCGTGGGCGTGATGCCCCAGCGGTTCGCGTACTCACGAAGCGACGGTACGAAGTTCGCTCCCGTGAGCATCCGCTCGCGTTGCATGCGCAGCACGTAGACGACGTCTGCGTCCGCGATTGCTGCGATGTCGTGCGAGGTCGGGGCGAGGCCCACCGGAAGCAGCGCAGGTGGCCCGACGAGGATCGCGTCCGCCCCGACGAGCCTGAGCGCCTGGATGAGCGAGCGGGCGACCCGCGAGTGGATGACGTCGCCGACGATGGCGACGTGGAGCCCTTCGAGGCGCCCGAACGCCTCGCGCATCGTGTAGAGGTCGAGCAGCGCCTGGGTCGGATGCTGGTGCTTGCCGTCGCCGGCGTTCACGACGCGCGCCGCGGTCAAGTGCGCGACGAACTGCGCCGCGCCAACCTCGGGGTGGCGGAGCACGATCACATCGGGGTCGTAGGCTGAAAGTGTCAGCGCCGTGTCCTTGAGCGACTCCCCCTTGTCGACGGAGGAGCCGGCTGACTTCAGCGTCAGCGTGTCGGCGGACAGGCGCTTGGCGGCCAGCTCGAACGACGACGACGTGCGTGTTGAGGATTCGTAGAAGACGTTCAGGACGAGCCGGCCGCGCAGGGTCGGGAGCTTCTTGCTGGCGCGCTCCTGCGAGCGCGCGAACGAGCGGGCGGTGGCGAGCAGCCGCTCGACGTCGCTGCTCGAGAGGTCGGCCACCGACAGGAGGTGGCGCCGCTCCTGCGTGGGCGGCAACAGGTCTCCGCCGACGACGCGAAGGTCAGTCAACGTCGACCTCCTCCGGGCCGGGCACAAGCATCACACGGTCGACCTCGTCCACCTCGACGAGCTCGACCTGCACGCGCTGGCCGCGCGTCGTCGGCAGGTTCTTGCCCACGTAGTCGGGTCGGATCGGTAGCTCGCGATGACCACGGTCTGCGAGCACGGCGAGCTGCACTCGGTCCGGGCGGCCGTACTCGAAAAGCGCGTCGATCGCGGCGCGGATCGTGCGTCCCGTGGAGAGGACGTCGTCGACGAGAATGACCGTGCGGCCCTCGAGCTCGAAGTCGAGCTTCGACTCGCGCATGATCGGTTGCGCCCGGCGAGGCGCCTGCCCGGCGCGAACGTGCACGTCGTCGCGGTGGAAGGTGATGTCGAGCTGGCCGAGCGCGAGCTGCTCGCCGCAGCGCTCCTCGACGAGGCGCCGGATGCGCTGGGCGATCGGGACGCCGCGCGTGTGGATGCCGACGAGTGCGAGGGCATCGAGGTCGACGTTCCGCTCGATGATTTCATGCGCAATCCGGGAGAGCGCGCGCCGCATCGCGTCTTCGTCCAGCAGGACGGCAGGCGGCAGGCCCTTCGGCCCATCAAACCGTTTGGCGGCAGGGTGAGACATTCGACTCCTTTCCGGCCTCGCTGGACCGGGTTAAAGGGGCGGTGCGGGTCGCAGTGTAGGCAAACCCTCCGGACGGCGTAGGGTCCGCGGCCGATGCCGTCGCCTCCAGACCACGAGCTGCTCGCCCGGTACGCCCGGTTGGTGGTCGAGGTGGGCGCCAACATCCAGCCCGGCCAGGTGGTGTGGATCATCGCCGAGCCGAGGGCCGCCCCACTCGTCCGCGCGGTCGCGGCTGCCGCCTACGACCGGGGCGCGCGCTTCGTCGATCCCTGGTACTTCGACCCCGAGGTGAAGCGAATCCGGCTCGAACGCGCCCCGGAGGACACCCTCGATTTCGTTCCTCCCTGGTACGGCCGCCGGTTGCTCGCGCTCAGCGAGCAGCACGGGTCGCGGATCTCGATCACGCCTCAGGTGCCCCCCGGCCTGCTCGACGGCATCGACCCGGCGCGCGCCGGCCGCGACCAGCTGCCGTCGCCGACGGAGGCCTTCGAGGTGATCAACGCGCGCACGACGAACTGGACGGTCGTTCCGTGGCCGACGCCCGAGTGGGCGCGCCTCGTCCATCCCGGCCTCGCCGCCGACGAGGCGCTCGGCAGGCTCTGGGAACAGCTCGTATTCATGCTGCGGCTCGACGAGCCTGATCCGGCGGCCGCCTGGGCAGAGCATCTCGGCCGGCTGCACGCCGTCGGTCGCCGTCTCGACGCGTACCGGTTCGACGCGCTGCGATTTGAGGGCCTCGGCACCGATCTGACCGTCGGCCTGCTGCCCACCTCCCGCTTCTCGCTCGAGACGCCGGGCATGCAGACGGTCGACGGGGTCGTGCATTGCCCGAACCTCCCGACCGAGGAGGTGGCCTCGACGCCGGATCCGCTCCGGGTCGACGGCGTCGTCACCGCGACGAAGCCGCTCGACGTCTCCGGCACGGTCGTCGAGAACCTTCGCGTCCGCTTCGAGGGCGGCACCGCGGTGGAGATCGACGGGGTGAACGCCGAGGTGCTCAGGGCGCGGTGCGCGAAGGACGAGGGGGCGTCTCGCCTCGGCGAGGTCGCGCTCGTCGATCGCGACGGCCGGATCGGCCAGACCGGAACCGTCTTCTTCAACACGCTGCTCGACGAGAACGCGGCGAGCCATCTCGCCTTCGGGAACGCGTACGCGATCACGGTCGGCGAGGAGGACCGCAGCCGGATCAACATGAGCGCGATCCACGTCGACTTCATGGTCGGCTCGGATGACGTTGCGGTGACCGGCCTGACCCGAGACGGGCGCGAGGTGCCCGTCCTCCGCGGCGGCGCCTGGCAGCTCTAAAT
>JALYLO010000233.1 GCA_030774175.1 Actinomycetota bacterium | reverse complement strand
CGTCGTCCGCCGCCGCCGCACGTTCGCCCTCCTTCGTGTAGCGGAGAGCTTCCTCGTAGCGCCCCTGCGCGTAGAGCGCTTCAGCGAGGAAGCCGGCCGTCGTCGAGAGGTACCCGGTCTCGCCCATACGCTCCGACAGCTCGTAGCTCGCACGGAACTCGCGCTCGGCCGCCGCAGGATCGCCGGCGAGCAGCTCGACCCACCCGAAGTTCTGGCCCGAGCCTGCCAGCTCGAGACGCATCCCCAGGTCCTCCCACGTCGCCCGCGCCTGCTCGCGAAGCTGCCGTGCCTCGTCGAACTTGCCACGCATCGCCTCGAGCACGCACTGAATGGAGCGCCCCCAGCCTTCGACCCGCCGGTCGCCGGCCGCCCGTTCGATCGCCTCCGACCTGCGAATTGCCTCTTCTGCGGGAGCGGGCCCGTAGAGGAGACAGCCGTTGATCCATTCGAGGCAGTCCAGTTCGAGCCGTCGGTCACCCGCACGTTGGGCATGCTCAGCCGCCCGTTCGAACGCCCCGGCCGCTTCCGCCGCGCGCCCCTGCCAGAGGTCGAGGAGCGCGAGCATGCGTGATGCCCGCGCAAGCCCGGCTTCATCGCCGAGCTCCTCGAACGTCTCGGCCGCGGCGCGCAGAGGTGTCTGAGCCGCTGCAAACGGCGTCTGCGGATCCGTCACGATCTGGAGGCGTATCTGGTGCGTGACGACGGACGCTTTGAGTCCGCGATCCCCCATGCTTCTCGCCGCTTCGCCCGCCTCGGCAAGGACGGTCTCGGCCCGGGTCAGCTGACCGGCCTCCAGGAGGGCATAGCCAAGCTGCGGGAGCAGGCGAAGGCGTGCTTCCTCCTCTGGTTCGAGCAAAGCCGTCGCCCGCTCGAGCAACCCGCCGGCGGCGGGCATGTCTCCGCGCGCAAGAGCACGCTCTCCTGACGCAGCCAGCCGCCTCGACGCCGCCGTGCCCAGCTCCTGTGCGTGATCGTCGAGCGCTCCGAGCTCGGTGCGGTAGAGGTACGCCTGCTCCAGGTGGTACCCCAGGATCTCGTCCAGCTCGACCAGCGTCGAGCCGTGCTCGCCGAGCCAGTCGGCGAAGCGCTCGTGTAGCTCGGCCCGCGTCGCCTTCGGCAAGGCGTTGTAGGCGGCATCCCTGATGAGCAGGTGCCGGAAGCGGAAGGCATCTTCACCAGGCAGCTGCGGCTTGTCGGGACGCACGAGTTCCTTGCGCACGAGCGCGGTCAGCCGCGTCGTCACCTGCGACTCGTCAGGCGCGAGTGCCTGCACCGCTCCTCGATGGAAGACCCGGCCTTCGACCGAACCGCATTGCAGCACGTCGCGATCGGGCGGGTCGAGCTGGTCGAGGCGGGCGGCCAGCAATGCCTGGATCGTCGGCGGCACGGCGACGTCGCCGCCCGGCGACTCGTGCAGCATGGCCACCATCTCCTCGACGAAGAGCGGGTTTCCCTCCGCCGCCCCCCTGATCCGGAGCCGCAGGGCGTCGTCGACCTGGGTCAGGCTGTCGATCAGGCGCTCGGTCTCCTCGGGCGCAAGCGGCTCGAGCAGCACGGTCGTCGCGTTGACCTTGCCGCCGCCCCAGCCGGAGCGGCGGTCGAGCAGCTCCGGCCGCGCCATACACAGGAGCAGGATCGGTGCGTCACGGGAGAGGTCGGCGACGTGCTCGACCAGGTCGAGGCACGTCTCCTCGCCCCAGTGCAGGTCGTCGAGGAGGCAAACGAGCGGCTGCTCGGACGCGACAGCCTCTAGCAGCTTGCGGAACGCCCAGGCGATCTCCTCGCTCGAGGTGACCATCTGCGCGTCGCCGACGAGGGCGCGAAGCGTCTCGTCCGCGACCGGATCGACCGCGGTCGCCGGGAGCTGCTTCACCACCTCGACCACGGGCCAGTAGGTGATGCCCTCGCCGTAGGGGAGGCAGCGGCCGCGGCCGACAACGACGGCGTCCCCGAGCGAGGCCAGGAACTCGGCCGCCAGGCGTGATTTGCCGACGCCTGCTGGCCCAAGGATCGTGAAGAGCTGGCAGGCGCTTTCGGAGACCGCACGTTCCCACACGCTCGCTAGCAGGCGCTGCTCGCGCTCCCGGCCGATCATCGGCGCGTCCAGGCGGCGAGAAAAGCCCTCCTCGCCGTGCATCGAGACGAGACGGTGGGCGACAACGGGCTTGCTCTTGCCCTTGAGCTGCAGCGGCTCGACCTTCTCGACCTCGACCGCATCGCGGGTCAGGCGCAAGGTCTCCTCCCCGATCAAGATCTCGCCCGGCTGCGCCGCCTGCTCGAGGCGGGCGGCGACGTTGACGGCGTCGCCGGTGGCAAGTCGCTCCTCAGTCCCAGTGACGACCTCGCCCGTCGTGACCCCGATCCGGCCCTCGACGCCGAGCTCGGGGAAGGCGTCGCGCATCTCGACCGCCGCCCGCACTGCGCGCAGCGCGT
>JALYLO010000232.1 GCA_030774175.1 Actinomycetota bacterium | reverse complement strand
GGCCATGGCCACGGCCGCGGCCGCGGAGACGGCGCCGTGCTCGGACAGCAGCTTCGCCGGGACGCCGAGCTGCTCGGACTTCACCGCGTTCGAATAGGCGACGACCGACCCGAGGAAGGCCTCGCTCGAACCGGGCACGTCGGTCAGCCGCGCAGCGACGAGACCGCCGGTGCACGACTCGGCCGTGGCGATCGTCAGACCACGAGCGCGCAGGAGGTCGAGAACGAGGCCCGCCGTCGAGCCCTCGTCGCGGCTGAAGAGGTACTGCTCGTTGGGCGCGACGAGAGCCGCGGCGAGCTCCTCGGCCCGCGCCTCGGCACCCACTGCTGCGAAGAGATCGACGTGGATCTCGAAGTCGCGCGCGCAGATCGTCACGTCCACCCCGCCTCCGTCCCCGCCGGCAGCGGTCAGCGCCTGGGCGACGGCCGACTCCGACAGGCCGTAGAAGCGCAGGACCTGCCGCTTCGGAATGCTCGCCCGACCGAGCAGGCGCTGCAGGGGCTCCGTCTCGAGCACGCGCGGCCAGAGCTGCTGGAGCTCACGGGGCGGGCCGGGGAGCGCGACGACGGTGCACGCGCCCGCCTCGAGCACGACGGCCGGCGCGGTCCCGACGAGGCCCACCCACGAGGCGCCGTCCGGCACGCCCGCCTGCTTGCGGACTCCGTCCTCGAAGTCGGCGTAGGGACGGTTCAGCCGCGCGGCCACGCGGCGTGAGAGCTCCTCGATCGCGGCCGCGAGCTCTTCGTCGACGTGGAGGCCGACACCGACGGCGCGGGCGAGGAGCTCGATCGTGCGGTCGTCGTGGGTCGGCCCGAGGCCTCCGGAGACGCAGAGGAGGTCGTGTGCGAGCCCCTCGCGAAGCGCCGCTTCGAGATCGGCGGGATCGTCGCCGACAACCGTGATGCGCGCGGGGTCGACGCCGAGCCGCAGAAGCGACGAGGCGAGATACGGGCCGTTGCGGTCGTGGCGGTCGCCGCGCACGAGCTCGGAGCCCGAGGCGACGATCGCCGCTCGCGTCGGTGTGGTCACGTTGTGATCGGGGGCGTCATCCGGCGCGAGGGGATCGCGCCGGCGCGAGCCATTACGCGGGATGCCAACCGGTCGGCGTGACGACGATCACGCGCGGCTTCAGGCCGGGCACGTGCACGAGGGTGCCGCGCACGCGGATCTTCAGGTTCTCGGGTGAGTCGATCTGGACCCAGAGCCGCCGGCCGCGGATCGCGACCGCGGCGTCGCCCTTCTGCACGGTCCCGTCGTAGGCGACGGCGCCGCTGGCGCTCCCGGTTCGGGCTGTCAGGTGGGTCGAGCCGCGCACGGCGACGACCGTGAGTAGCGCCGGCGTGCCGTGGGCCCGGGTTGTCCGCGCCGACCGCGCGGGCGGCTTCGTGCCGCGAGGCGAGCTGCCGCTCGTCTTCCAGGCCGAGATCACGACGACCGTGATGATGGCGATCAGGGCGAGTGCGACCAGGACGACGTTCGTCTCGATCCGGCGGTGGCGCCGCTGGGGACGGGCGGCAGAGCGGCGCGCGATCCGCAGCTCGTGCTCCTCCCCGGCGACGAAGCGCGAGTTGTACTCGTCGACGTACAGCTGGCCGTCGAGGCCCAGGTACTCGGCGTAGGTGCGCAGGAATCCCTTGACGTAGGTCTGTGCCGGCAGCACCTCGAACTGCTCGTCCTCGAGCGCCCGCAGGTACTTGCCGCGGATCTTCGTGGCGAGCTCCGCCTGGGCGAACTCGACACCCCGGCGGACGCGGGCTTCACGGAGGCTGTTGCCGATCTCGAACACGGCAGGTCAGCGTAGCTGGCGCGCTGGCCGATCGCTCGTTCCCCGCTTTTTAGTGCAACATTCCGAAAGTCTCGCATCACGGAACTTCCGGAACGGTGCACTAGCTGCCGGCGAAGCGGAGCGCGCCGTAGACCCCGAGCGCCACCGCACCCGTGACGGCGGCGTACACCCCGGCCCAGGCGAGGAACCGCCCGAGACGGGGAGCCCTGCCGGTATCGGCGTAGACGCTCCGCGCATGCGCGGAG
>JALYLO010000231.1 GCA_030774175.1 Actinomycetota bacterium | reverse complement strand
GCCTGCGTAATCCAGCCTGCCTATTCCCAGCCTGCCTCTTCCCGGCCCTACGCGACTACCCTGGCGACGCGGTACGTCACGCGTCGCCGCGAACACGTTGCGATCCGGAGAACGGGGAGCTGAGCGTGGCTGACGCGAACGTCGGTCGGGACCTCGAGCCTCAAGGCATCGTCAACGCCCTCAAGGGACACCAAAACGTCGTCGCGCAGGAGGATCCTGCGAGGCCGGGCTGCGGGGCGACGAGGTGTCAGACACCTCGTCGGAGAGACGCGAGAGCGCGTCCTGAGACGGTGTCTGACACCCGCTCAGGCTGCGCTAACGCCGCAACGACTCGTCATCCCTTTAGGTCGCCGGCTCAGTGGTTGGTTAGCAATCGATCGCGCGCGCTGCAGCGAATCGCGCGCGCTGCGCGCCGAGCGCGCGCCCGCTATGCGACGAGATCCCGCGAATGCCAGCGGGCGGCGCCGGCAAGGGTCGTCGCGACGTACTGGTTCAGGCTGACGCCTTCGCGCTCAGCTTGACGCGCGAGCTCCGCGTGAAGTCCCTTCGGGATTCGCAGCACGAACCGGCCGCTGAACGAATCGCGATCACGCGGCTCGGGGATCTCAACGCGGTCCTCGAGCGCGATGCTCAACCACGACACCATCGCGTCGTGGACGTTCGCCGCTGCCTCCTCGATCGTGGCGCCCTGGCTGATGCAGCCCGGCAGGTCCTGCACCTCCGCGACGAAACCGTCGTTGCCCTCGTCGTCGCGGTCGTGGACGATCGAGATCGCGTACGGCAGTTCGAGGTACTCGTCGAGTGTTCTGGTCATTCCCGCCATAGTACTAAATGTAGTACTGCCATGCCACCCCTGAAGGGGTAGCGAGTCGTGATCTGCGCGATCGGCGCTCGACCAATTTGCTCGGAATCAGGCCGAAATCGCGCGGCGGATCAAAGGAACGATCGTCGTCGAGACGCGCGTCGGCATCGCGAACACCGCGAGCGCGAGCGCGCAGACGCAGCCGTCGTACGAGCTCACGGCTGCGTAATTTGCACTTTGCTGTATAATTTTCAACATGAGCACGGTCGCGATCCTCGGCTGCGCCGGCTACGCCGGCCAGGAGACCCTCGACCGGGTGCTCGCCCACCCCGCACTCGAGCCCGTCGCCCTCGGCTCGGACTCGCTCGCGGGGCAGCCATTGTGGGCGCTCGATCCCCGGCTCGATGGCTTTCTACCGAATGGCTCGCTACTGAACGGCTCGCTGCCCGCGTTCGTGTCGAACGCCGCCGCGGCCGCCTCGGGCGCGGAGGTCTTCTTCCTCTGCCTGGGCCACGAGGACGCCGCAGCGTTCGAGCCGCCCCCCGGAGCCGTCGTCGTCGACCTCTCGGGGGCGCATCGCCTCGCGAATCCCGACCTGGCGCGGGCCTGGTACGGCGTCGCTCCCGGCGCCTGGAGCTACGGCCTGCCCGAGCTCCAGCCCCCGCGGGGGCCGCTGATCGCAAATCCGGGCTGCTACGCGACTGCCGCGCTGCTCGCGCTCGGCCCGCTCGCCGGCTCGACCACGAGCGCGATCGTCGATGCGAAGTCCGGCGTCTCCGGCGCAGGCAAGTCGCTGAAAGCGAGCTCGCACGCGGGCTCGGTGCTCGAGAACCTGGCTCCGTACGCCGTCGGCGCTCACCGCCACGCGCCCGAGATCGCACAGCAGCTCGGCTGGCCCGTCTGCTTCGTCCCTCACCTCCTACCGGTGCGCCGCGGCCTGCTCGCCACCTGTTACGTCCAGACGGGCGCGGACGCGCGCGCACTGCTCGAGGACGCCTATGCGTCGAGCGCCGTCGTGCGCGTGCTCCCGGACGGGGTGACGCCCGAGCTCGCGCGCGTGCAGGGCACGGACGCCGCCGAGCTCGCCGTCTTCTCCGATCGCGCCACCGGCACCGCGATCGTCATCTGCGCCCTCGACAACCTCGGCAAAGGCGCAGCCGGCCAGGCGGTGCAGAACGTGAACCTCGCGCTCGGGCTCGACGAGACGGCCGGCCTCCGCCTGACCGGTGTACCTGTATGAGCAGCGTGCCTGTATGAGCGTCACGGCCGCAGCCGGGTTCATCGCCTCGGGGGTGCACGCCGCGATCCGCCGCGACAGGAAGGACGTCGCGGTCGTTCGCTCGCTGCCCGCCGCCACCGGCGCGGCGGTGTGGACCCAAAACCGCGTGCAGGCCGCGCCCGTCACCGTCTCCAAGCAGCATCTCGAGCTCGCCGAGCCGCAGGCCGTCGTGATCAACTCGGGCGTCGCGAACGCCGCCACCGGCGCGCAGGGCGAGGCCGACGCGCGCGCGACGGCCGCGCATGCCGCGACGCTGCTCGAGCTCGCGCCGGAGCAGGTGCTCGTCCTCTCGACCGGTGTGATCGGCGCCCCGCTCCCGCTCGACCGCATGAAGCTCGGCCTCGACGCCGCGGTCCCGGCCCTCTCGGCTGAGGGCGGCGGCGACGCGGCGGAAGCGATCCTCACGACGGACACGCATGCGAAGCAGGCCGTTGCAGGCGGGCCTGGGTTCACGGTCGGCGGCATGGCGAAAGGCTCCGGGATGATCCACCCCGTCCTCGCGACGATGCTCGCAGTCGTCACGACCGACTACCCTCTCGCGCCGGGCGACGCGATCGGCTTTCTGCGCCCGGCAGTCGATGCCAGCTTCAACTCGATCTCCGTCGACGGTGAGTGCTCCACGAACGACGCGGTCGTTCTGCTCTCGTCGGGCGCGGCCACGCTCGAGCGCACGCCGGGGAGCGACGCGGCGTTCGCGCTCGCGCTACAGCAGGTCTGCGCCGATCTGTCCCAACAGATCGTCGCCGACGGCGAAGGCGCGACGCTCGTCGCCGAGATCGCCGTCACCGGAGCCGCGAACCAGGCGGAGGCGAAGGCGATCGCGCAGCGGATCGCGACCTCCCCGCTCGTGAAGACCGCGCTCTTCGGCCGAGACGCCAACTGGGGCCGAGTGCTGATGGCTGCGGGGAGCGCGCCGTTCAACGGTGGCTACGCGCAGCTCGACCCGACCAAGATCTCGCTCGCCTACAACGGGATGCAGGTGTTACTCGCCGGCGCGCCGCTGAACGTCGAGCCGCCCGTCGACGGCGCCGTCTGCACGATCGCGCTCGACCTCGGGCTCGGCAACGGCAGCGCCCGCTACCTGACGAGCGACCTGTCCTACGACTACGTGCGGATCAACGCGGAGTACCGCTCGTGAGCCGCCTCGTCGTGAAGGTCGGCGGCTCGGTCGCGGCAGAGTCGGCGAGCCGCATCATCGGCCTGCGCGAGGAGGGGCACGAGGTGTGCGTCGTGCACGGCGCCGGCCCCCAGATCACCGAGGAGATGATCCGCCGCGGGATCCCCGTCGAGTTCGTCAACGGCCGCCGCCGCACGACCCGCACCGGGCTCGACGTCGTGCGCGAGTCGATGGCCGCCGTGAACGCGGAGCTCTGCGCCGCGCTCGGCGAGCTCGCCGCTCCGATCTTCGGCGACCGCGACGGACTCCTCGCCGTCCCAGTCCCGCCGCTCGGCTGGGTCGGCGACCCGCTGCCCTGCCGCCCGCCGGCGCTGCTGAGGGCGCTCGCCGCGGGGCTCATTCCGGTCGTAGCGCCGCTCGCCGTCGGGCCGCTGAACGTGAACGCCGACGACGCGGCGACCGCACTCGCGCTCGGCCTCGGCGCGAAGCGCCTCGTGTTCCTCACCGACGTCGCCGGGCTCTACGTCGACGACGAGGTCGTCGACGCGATCGACGTCGGGCGCGCGCACCAGATGCTCGACGCCGGGCTCTTCGACGGCGGGATCGTCCCCAAGCTCCGGGCCGCGGCGATCGCCGCCGGCAGCGGCATCACGGCAGAGATCGGGCGCACGGCGGTCGTCGCGTAATGCAAGTGTTGACTCAGCACAAAGTCCTGCCCACCTACGCGCGGCTGGACGTCACGTTCGTCGACGGCGACGGCTCGTGGCTTACCGACGCCGCCGGCAAGCGCTACCTCGACTGCTTCGCCGGGATCGCGGTCGTCGGCCTCGGCCACCGCCACCCCGCGCCGCTCGCAGCCGCGCACGCGCAGCTCGAGCGGTTATGGCACGTCTCGAACCTCTACTGGACCGAGCCGATGCAGGAGCTCGCGGCGAAGCTCTCCGATCGCTTCGGCGGCGCGCAGTCGTTCTTCTGCAACTCCGGCGCCGAGTCGATCGAGGCAGCGCTCAAGTGGGCGAAGAAGGCGACCGGCCGGACCGAGATCGTCGCACTCGAAGGCTCGTTCCACGGGCGCACGCTCGGCGCGCTCTCGGTCACGGGGCAGCCTGCGAAGCGGGCCGCCTTCGAGCCGCTCGTCCCGGGAGCCGTCTTCGCGACTCCGCAGACGCTGGCGCAGCACGTCGGCCCGCAGACCGCGGCGATCCTGCTCGAGCCGGTCCAGGGCGAGGGCGGCGTACACCCGCTCGCACCGCAGACGCTCGCCGAGGCGCGCGCACTCGCCGACGAGCACGGGGCACTGCTCGTCCTCGACGAGGTGCAGACGGGCGTCGGCCGCAGCGGCGCGTTCTTCGCCTGGCAGACCTACGGCGTGCGCCCCGACGCGGTCACGCTCGCGAAGGGCCTCGCGAACGGGCTGCCGATCGGCGCCCTGCTCGTCGCCGACGACGCGCCGACCGGGTTCGAGCCCGGCGACCACGCGTCGACGTTCGGCGGCAACCCCGTCGCCTGCGCCGCGGCCTGCGCGGTCCTCGACACGGTCGACGAAGCGCTGCTCGCCCACGTGCGCAAGATCTCAGCTCTGCTCGCCGAGGGTCTTGCAGCCTTCGGCGCCGTGCGCGGGCTCGGCCTCCTGCTCGCCGTCGAGCTCGACCGCCCGGCGGCTCCGGTCGTCGAGGCGGCGCTCGCACACGGGCTCGTGATCGGCAGCGCCGGCGAGCAGACGCTGCGCCTGACGCCGCCGCTGACGCTTTCGACCGCCGAGGCGTCCCTCGCCGTCGACCTGCTCACGGAAGTGATGGAGGCTTGATGTGGATTAACGTGCCTTCGGGGATGGCCCAGACCAAGCGGATCGTTCCGGTCGGGCGCAGGGCATAGCGGTGTCTACGTTCAAGCCCGAACGGGGCGAGCCGCGCCGCGTCTGGGTCACCAGCCGGAGGTGCCGGCTAATTCACCTCAAGGCTCCAAGGCAGTGACGACCAAGTTCGAGCGGCAGGGGACGATCCTCAAGCTCGTTCAGAGCCGGCCCCTGTCGACCCAGGCCGAGGTCGCGGACGCATTGCACGAGGCCGGGATCGACGCCGTGCAGGCAACCGTCTCGCGCGACATCGCGCAGCTCGGACTCGTCAAGGTCCGCAACCCCGAGGGGCGGCTCGTGTACGCGCTTCCCGGCGCAGCCGACCTGCGCCGGATCGGCGAGCTCACCTCCGCGCTGCGCCGGTGGGCCGGCGAGCTGATGCCCTCAGGCTCGCTGCTCGTGATCCAGACCCCGCGCGGGCTCGCGGCG
>JALYLO010000230.1 GCA_030774175.1 Actinomycetota bacterium | reverse complement strand
TATCTCGCCTGTTGCGAGCCTGGAGACACGGTCATGGGGATGGCCCTGCCGATGGGCGGCCATCTGACGCACGGTTGGGGCGTGTCGGTTACCGGCAAGTGGTTCCGAGCTGTTCAGTACGGCGTCCGCCGTGACAGTGGCCGCATCGACCTCGACGAAGTGCGCGTGCTTGCGCGAAAGGAGCGGCCGAAGCTGATCTTTTGCGGCGGGACTGCGATCCCGCGCACGATCGACTTTGCTGCGTTCGCCGAGGTCGCCCGCGAGGTTGGTGCGATTCTCGTCGCGGACATCGCGCACATCGCCGGGTTGATCGCCGGAGGCGTGCACCCTTCGCCCGTCGGCCACGCCGAGGTCCTTTCGACGACCACGCACAAGACGCTGCGGGGCCCGCGCGGCGCGATGCTGATGACGTCCGCCGAGCATGCGAGCGCAATCGACCGCGCGGTGTTCCCGGGCCTGCAAGGCGGGCCGCACGACCACACGACGGCGGCGATCGCGGTCGCGCTTCTCGAGGCGCTCCAACCCGATTTCGCCGGCTACGCACAACAGACGGTCGCGAACGCGAAGGCGCTCGCGGACCGACTCCTCGAACGCGGCTTCGACCTTGTCTCCGGCGGCACCGACAACCACCTGCTGCTCATCGATCTCACATCGAAAGGTGTGACCGGCAAGACAGCCGCACAGGCGCTCGACCGGGCGCGGATCACCGTCAACTACAACACGGTTCCGTTCGACCCGCGCAAGCCGTTCGACCCCTCGGGTATCCGGATCGGCACGCCCGCTGTCACCACGCGTGGGATGACCGAGGCCGAGATGGACCTCATCGCGCGCTGGCTCGACGATGGCGTCGACGCGGCGGGACGCGGGGACGACGCGGGGCTCGGACGCATCGCTCAGGAGGTGCGCGAGTTGACGTCGGCGTTCCCGATATCCGGCGCTCGGGTCTGACGATTGGCGCTGACGTTTGAACAATTTGTCCGGTGAAAACGTCGAGAAGGAGACCGAGATGCGCAAGCGCGACCTACGCTCCGGCCGAGGGCTCCTCCCACTAGGCGTAGGCTGCCTTCGTGAGCGAGCCCGCGCCCGTGCTGGACATGCGGACGTACAAGCTCGTGCCGGGCGGCCGTGAGGAGTTCGATCGCATCTTTCGCGAGGGTGCACTGCCGATGCTCCGCCGCTCCGGCATCAGCGTGGTCGGTTACGGCCCGTCGATCGTGGACGACGACGGCTACTTCTTGATGCGCTCTTTTCAGTCCACAGCTGAGCGCGAAGAGCAACTCGGCTTCTTCTACGGAAGCGACGAGTGGCGAGAGAGCTACGAGGACGCCGTGATGGCGCTGATCGAGAATTACCACACGATTGTGATCCCACTGAATGCACTCGACCTCGGGAGGCTCGATGGATGACATCAAGGTGTTGACGGAGCTCAATGAACAATTCATCGAGGCGTTCCGCCGAGGCTCCTGGGAGCTCCTCAGTCCGATTCTGTCTCCCGACTTTTCGTATCTCGACGGAGCCACCGGTGAGACGTGGACCGAGGAGCGATACATCCAGAATCTTCGCAACAACCCCTCGCCGTCTCTCGTCATCGACCAGCTTGCGGTGCACGCGGACGGCGACACCGCGGTCGTGTCGGCGCGAACCTGCCGCGAGCCGGGACGGTATCGCCGCTATGCCGACACCTACGCACGTCGAAACGGCGGCTGGGTGTGCGTCCACGCTTGCGTCTGGCCGCTCGCGGTGACCTAGGAACCATCGAGGGCCTGGCATCGATCACTTTCCCCGTCAGTGTCTTCCTCGTTCCACGGTTCATGGAAGACCTGACCCCATGCTGGCGGCAGGAGTCGCGTGCCGGTTGATGAACAGCAAGCGGTGCGAAGCATTCGAACAGTCCCTTCGGTGTGGCCGTCCGCCAGAGTCCACACCGATTCTCCTGCCGCGATTCCGCGGCGAGCCTGGAAAGCGGATCGTCTGCAGCCGTGGGTCCTCGTCGCTTCCTCTTTCGTCCTCGGCCTCGTTCTCGGGGGGGCCGCCTTTGTGGGCGTTTGGCGGACG
>JALYLO010000229.1 GCA_030774175.1 Actinomycetota bacterium | reverse complement strand
TACGTCTGCTCGCCCACGACGATCGCGTTGACGGGAGCCGCTGCCTGCAGGCGCGACGCTGTATTGACGACGTCGCCTGCGACCATCGACTCGCCGAGCGCCGGCCGTGCGCCGAGCGAGACCACTGCCTCGCCCGTGTTCACCGCTATCCGGATCTGCAGCTCAGCATCGGTGAACCCGCCGACGCCGTCGCGAACGACAAGCGCCGCGCGCACTGCGCGTTCCGCATCGTCACCGTGCGCGAGCGGCGCACCGAAGATCCCCATCACCGCGTCGCCGATGAACTTCTCCACGATGCCTCCGAACGACTCGATCTCCCTGCGGACGCGTTCGTGGTACGGCGTGAGCACCGCCCGCACCTCTTCCGGGTCGAGCTGCTCGGAGCGGGCGGTGAAGCCGACGAGGTCGACGAAGATGACCGTCACGATGCGGCGCTCGTCGCGCGGCAGGCTCTCGTCGGCAAGCGGCGCACCGCACGCCAGGCAGAAGCGGGCAACCGCCGGGTTCTCCTGGCTGCAGGCCTGACAGAGCAGCATCGGCAAAGCGTACGGGCCGACGGTCCCTAGGTCTCGCCAAGCGGCACGATCCGGTTCGCCGTGCCCCAATCTGGATGGCGGCGGTCACCGTTGATCGAAGCGAGTCCGTGCCGGGCTTCGATCTTCCGCGCCGCTTCTGCCAGGTCGGCTACCGCGATCAGTACGTGGTCGAGTTCCAGGACGCCGAGCGTACTGTCTAGCGGTCGGCGAGAGGTTGGCGATCTCGTGCGCTGGGTAGTAGAGCTACCGGGAGGCGCTTTGACCGCCGCAGGAGCCAGTCGCGTCGGCGCTCCTGAACCCAATCAGGCCCGATCCAGCTTCGCACCGCATAAAGGAAGGGCAGCCAGCGATCCAGAGAAGGTGACATGACGAATCCCTCAACACAGTCCCGTCCCGTCCACCGCGAGAAGACCGCAGTCTCCAGTGCAAGCGCGACGCCGACGCTGGCCGGGCGGGTTGCGCTCGTAACAGGCGGCGTTCGCGGCATTGGCCTCGCGATCAGCCGGGACTTCCTGGAACGGGGCGCAACCGTCGCGGCCGGCTACTCGCGAAATGAAGAGGCCGCGCAGGCGTTTATCGGGGAAGCGGACGCCGACCGCGTCAGCGTTCATCAGGGCAACATTTCGAACCACGCCGACTGCGAGCGCGTGATCGAGGAGGTGATCGAGCGCTACGGGCGGCTCGACATCCTCGTCAACAACGCCGGGATCACGGTCGACAAGAGTGTCCGTCGGATGACGCCGCAGGAGTGGGACCACGTCATCGAGGTCAACCTCAACGGCGCCTTCTACATGTCGCGCGCTGCGCTCCAGCACATGATCGACCGCGGCTATGGTCGGATCGTGAACATCAGCTCGGTCATCGGCGAGACGGGAAACATCGGGCAGGCGAACTACGCGGCGGCGAAGTCGGGATTGTTCGGGCTGACGATGACGATGGCGCTCGAAGGCGCGAGATCGGGCATCACGGTCAACTGCGTCGCACCTGGCTTCATCGCGACGGATATGGTCGCCGCGATACCCGAGGAGATCCTCGTGCGGATCGTCGAGCAGATCCCGGCCGGCCGGCTCGGCGAGCCGGAGGAAGTCGCGCGCGTGGTCGCCTTCCTCGTCGACCCCGACTCCTCGTACATCACGGGACAGGTCTACTCGATCAACGGAGGGTTGTACATGTGACCCGCGCCGCGCCGCGCAGTGACGCGAGCATGAACGGCAGCGACCAGACGGCGGCCGCCGATGCCATCGGGCCCGAGGCCGAGCTGCTCGCGGCGGTCGACCCCCTTGCGCTCGGCGAGGCAAGCGCGCAGCTCGTGGCAGGGCTCGCTCTAAACCCGCTCGGAGTGGTGCAGGCCTTCGGCAGCTACGCGTCGGGCCTCGCCGCCGCGACCTCGGCCGGTGTCGTCCGCGCACTAGGAGGGGATGCGCCGGGGCCGGTTGAGCCGGGGCGGAGGGACAAGCGCTTCGCCGACCCGACGTGGCAGGAGAACCCAGCCTACTTCTGGCTCCAGCAGAGCTACCTGCTGTTCGGGCGGCTGGCACAGGATCTCGTCGAAGCGGGCGCCGGGTCAGGCCAGAGGGCGAAGAAGCTGCGCCTTGCGACCGAGATCGTCGTGGACGCCATGGCGCCGACGAACGTGCTTCCCGGCAACCCTGCCGCGCTCAAGCGTGCGTTCGAGACCGGGGGCTCTTCGCTGCTCCATGGCGCGCGGAACTTCCTGACCGACCTCGCGACGAACAAGGGGATGCCGCGGCAGGTCGAGCGTGGCGCGTTCACGATCGGGAAAGACCTCGCGGCAACGCCGGGCAAGGTCGTATTCCGCAACGACCTGATCGAGCTGCTCCAGTACGCGCCGCAGACCGAGCTGGTCTACGAGGTGCCGCTCCTTTGCAGCCCGCCGTGGAACAACAAGTACTACGTGATGGACCTTGCGCCGCAGCGGAGCTTCGTCGAGTGGGCGGTGCAGCAGGGGCACACGGTCTTCGCGATCAGCTACCGCAACGCCGACGCGTCAATGCGCGACGTCACCCTCGACGACTACCTCGTCAACGGGCCGAGCGCTGCGCTCGACGCGGTCGAGGAGATCACCGGTGCAGGCGAGGTCAACATCGTCGGCCTCTGCCTCGGCGGCACGCTCACCGCGATGCTGCTCGCCCACCTCGAGAAGACGGCCGCGCACCGCGTTCGCTCCGCGACGCTCCTGAACACGCTCATCGACTTCAGTGAGCCAGGCGTCCTCGGCGCGTTCACCGACCCGGCTTCGATCGAGCGCCTCGAGCGGACGATGCGCCGCAAAGGCTTTCTCGCGAGTGACGACCTCGGGCGCACCTTCACGTTCCTGCGGGGCAACGACCTCGTCTGGAACTACGTTGCCAACAACTGGCTGCTCGGCGAGCCGGTGCCGAAGTTCGACATTCTCGCGTGGAACGACGATGGAACGCGGATGCCGGCGGAGATGCACGCCTTCTACCTGCGCTCCTGCTACGGACGCAACGAGTTCGCACGCGGCGAGCTCGAACTTGCCGGCGAGCGGATCGGCGCCGCCGACATCCGCACAGACACGTTCATCCTCGCCGCGGTCGACGACCACATCGTCCCGTGGACATCGTCGTACGCGTCCACGCGGTTGCTCTCGGGCGACGTGCGGTTCGTCCTCTCCTCCGCGGGTCACATCGCCGGGATCGTCAACCCGCCGAGCCCGAAGAGCCGCTACTGGACAAATGACGAGCGGCAGCCCGACGCCAATGCGTGGCGGACCGGTGCCGAGCTGCACGAGGGGTCGTGGTGGGAGGAGTGGACGCGCTGGGCGGCCGAGCGCAGCGGCGGACAATGTGAGCCGCCGCCGCTCGGGAGCGAGCGGCATCCTGCCCTCGGCGCGGCGCCCGGGACGTACATCCTGACCTAGACCTCCCGTGTGGGAGACGTCCATGCAGGCGTCGAGCGTCTTACCAGAGTGCTTGGATAGCCGTGCCGTTGTGCAGTGTCGCCACCGTGCCCTTGGCGCCCCACGCCATCACGGCGGACAGATCCGGCCAGTTGTCCATCCCGTCCTGCCAGTGCCTGGCGATGCCGGCCGGTGACTCGTAGTACTCATCGAGCACGAAGATCGTCTTGCCGGTCGGCTCAGAGCTCGGGTCCAACGGGTTCGACAGTTCCGGGCCTTTGGAGATGGTGTAGTCCAGCAGCGCCACATCGCCCTCGCGGGGATGCCCCTTCATCCACTCGCCGTGGCTCGCGAAGATGCGATCTCCTTCGGCCACGTCATCA
>JALYLO010000228.1 GCA_030774175.1 Actinomycetota bacterium | reverse complement strand
TCGGCGCCGCCCGTTACACGGCGTACGGCAACCTCGACGTCGAGATCACGAAGAACTACGTCCCGTGGGTGTCGGTCGACAACCGCAACGTGCGCGAGTTCATCTCGAAGCGCGCGGGTGGCTATCTTTACCAGCCCGCTAACGCCAGCGCTGACCTGAACACCTTCTTCATCAAGTAGCTTCAAGGCGGTTTGGCTGTGCGCGATCTGCCAACCGGCACCGTCACTTTCCTCTTCAGCGACATCGAGGGCTCGACCCGGCTGCTGCACGAGCACGGCGATCGCTACGCGGAGCTTCTCGCGGAGCACCGGCGCGTGTTACGGGACGTGTTTGTCCGGCAGGGCGGCGTCGAGGTGGACACGCAGGGCGACGCCTTCTTCGCAGCGTTTTCGCAGGCCTCGAACGCGGCCGCCGCCGGGGAGGAGATTCGGAAGGTCGACAGCCCCGTCAAGGTCCGCATAGGCATCCACACCGGCGAGCCCATCGTCACCGCAGAGGGATACGTTGGAATTGACGTCCACCGGGCGGCTCGCATCTGCGCTGCCGCGCATGGGGGCCAGGTCGTTCTCTCCAGTCGGACGGCGGAGCTCCTGGACGAGACCGCTGTTCGCGACCTCGGGATGCACCGGCTGAAGGACCTCGGCGAACCGCAGAAGCTTTTTCAGCTCGGTGACGGCGAGTTCCCGCCACTTCGCTCGCTGAACGCGACGAACCTCCCGGCCCAGCCCGGACCGCTTGTCGGGCGGGACCGCGAGCTGGCCGAGCTTGCAGAGCTCACCCGGACCGAGCGGGTTGTGACGCTCATCGGGCCGGGCGGCTCGGGCAAGACGCGTTTGGCGTTGCACGCGGCGGCGGAGTCAGTCGGGGCGTTCGACGACGGCGTTCTCTGGGTCCCGCTCGCGGCGATCACCGATCCTGAAATCGTCGAGCCGGAGATCGGCCGCACGATCGGCGCCCAGAACGGTCTTGCCGACCACATCGACGAGAAGCGCATGCTGCTGCTGCTCGACAACCTCGAGCAGCTGCTTCCGGCGGTTGCTGCGCGACTCGCTCGGCTCGGCGAGCGCTGCCCGAACCTGCATCTCCTTCTCACCTCGCGTGCTCCGCTGCGGATTGCAGCCGAGCGCGAATACGCGGTCGACCCGCTGCCCGAGACGGATGCGGTTGCGCTCTTCCGCCAGCGCGCGTTCGTCAGCGAGCCGGAAGACACCGTGCACGAGATCTGCCGCCGCCTGGACGGGCTGCCGCTCGCGATCGAGCTCGCCGCGGCCCGCACGCGCGTGCTCACTCTGGATCGGCTGCTCGAGCGGCTCGGGCGGGCGCTGCCCGTCCTCACAGGCGGGCGGCGGGACGCGCCAGAGCGCCAACAGACGCTGCGGTCGACGATCGAGTGGAGCTACGACCTGTTGCCGGCGGAGGAGCGGCAGCTGTTCGCGCGGCTCGCCGTCTTCGCGGGCAGCTTCACGGCCGAGAGCGCGGAGGCGGTCTGTGGGGCGAGCCTCGACCGGGTCGAGGCGCTAGTGGAGCACAGCTTGGTGCGTCGCTGGGAGACCGGGCGGCTCGGCATGCTCGAGACGATTCGCGAGCTGGCGCTCGAGAAGCTCGAGGAGTCGGATGAGGCAGACGTGATCCGGCGCCGTCACGCCGAGTATCTCCTCGAGCTCGCTCAATCCGCCAACCTCTCGCTCAAGTCGCTCGGTCAGGGCCCCCAGCGCCACGAGCTCGTCCTCCCCGAGCAACACAACCTCCGT
The DNA here is from genome assembly GCA_030774175.1 of Actinomycetota bacterium. Next base: position 947 of record JALYLO010000228.1, on the reverse strand, counting down.
GCGGCATTGGATTGGACCGTCGAGAGCGACCCGGAGCTCGGCCTGCGACTTGCGGTTGCGCTCGAGAACTTCTGGGTCACGCAGGACTCGACCGAAGGTGTACGGCGCTTCGAGGCGCTGCTCGACCGCGCCGGCGACGTCGATCTTGCCCTTCATGCCCGCGCCATGCTCGATTACGGTGGCTGCGCCGATTGGTCCGGCGATTACGAGCGGGCAGGGCCTGCGTACGCGCGCAGCGGCGAGCTGTTTCGCGAGGCGGGCGACGAGAACGGCGTTGCGGAAGCGACCTTCAGGATCGGAGTGATTGCGAGCCGCGTGGGCGATCACGGTCGTGCACGGCGGCTGTGGGAGGACAGCCTCGCGACGTGGCAGCGCCTCGGAGACACCGTCGGTGAGCTGCAGGCGCTCGGCAACCTCGGGTGGCTCGAGTTCGAGGAGGGGGACCCGGAACGCGGTCGGGAACTCGTCGAGAGAAGCCTCGCGATGTCCCGGGAGGTCGGCTGGACGTGGTGGGAGGTGGCTCAGCTCGGAAACCTCGCCGAGCATGCGCTGGAGGACGGGAAGACGGACGAAGGCGAACGGCAGGCGCGAGAGTACCTCGCGCTCGCACGCACGATCGAAGACCGGACGAACACGGTCTTCGGGTTGGGCCTGCTCGCGTGGGCCGCGGCCGATCGAGCAGACGTGGAGCGCGCCACCACGCTCTGGGCAGCCGTCGAGGCCGAGGAAGCGAAGGGGCCGCTCGCCATGTGGACGTCCGAGCGGCACAAGTACGCCGCCCACATACCGGCGGCTGCGGGAACAGTGCCTGAGCTGACGCTCGAGGAAGCCGTCGCGTACGCGCTTTCGTCCGTCGACTGAACCCGCTGCACGAGCCGGGCAAATGCGTCAGAGTTCGGCGGCGCCGCGTCTGGTGCGTCGTTGACCGTGGAACCGAATCGCGACCA
>JALYLO010000227.1 GCA_030774175.1 Actinomycetota bacterium | reverse complement strand
ACCTGATCAAGGCGCGCCTCAACCCGAACCTGTCGATCGCGGGTGTGCTCCTGACGATGACCGACTCGCGCACGCGCCTCTCCGCCGATGTCGAGGCGGAGGTGCGCAAGCACTTCGGCCGGCTCGTCTTCGACGCGGTCGTGCCGCGCTCGGTGCGCGTCGCCGAGGCCCCGAGCCACGGCTTGCCGGTCACTCATTACGATCGGCGCTCCCGCGGCGCCGAGGCCTACTGGAAGGTGGCGATGGAACTTGTCGAGCGTCCCTAGAAGAGGTCTCGGGAGAGGCTTCGAGGTCCTGATCGGCGGCGCGGAGCCGGAGCTCGCTCACCTCGCGGTCGACCAGATCCACCCGAACGCCAAACAGCCGCGCAAGCGCTTCGAGGGCGATGCGGTCAGCGGGCTCGCCGAGTCGATCAAGGCGCAAGGACTGATCCAGCCGATCGTCGTGCGCCCGCGCCTCGAGGGCGGCTATGAGCTGATCGCCGGCGAGCGCCGCTGGCGCGCGGCTCGCGAGGCGGGCATCGCCACCGTCCCAGCCGTCGTGCGGGAGGCGGACGACCGCGACTCCCTTCTGCTCGGGCTGGTCGAGAACGTCGCCCGCGAGGACCTCTCGCCGATCGAAGAGGCTCGCGCCTACGCGGTCCTGCTCGACGAGTTCGGCCTGTCGCTCGGCGAGGTCGCGGATCGCGTGGGCAAGTCGAAGCCAACCGTCTCCAACCGTGTTCGCCTGCTCGAGTTGCCCGACGACGTCCTCGGGATGATCGGCCGTCAAGAGCTGACCGAGGGCCACGCCCGCGCGGTCCTGGCCGTGCCCGACCACGACGGCCGGCGGAAGCTCGCGAAGCGGATCGTCCGGGAGGGGCTCTCGGTTCGCGCGGCGGAACGCGCTGCGCGCTGGGCCGGCGCTCGGACGAAGGAGCGCCGCGCCACCACCGTCGACGCGCAGCTCGCTGCGCGGATCAAGGACGCGTTCAAGCTCGTCACCGGCTTCGACGCGAAGGTCGGTTCGGCCGGCCTGCACGTCGCGCTCGACGGCGAGATACAGCTGGAGGAGCTCGCGGAGGCTCTCGAGCGGCTGGCCGCCCCGCACGCTGCACCGTAACCACGCCGGTCCCCGCGTCGTTGAACCTGTGTGAACGGGCTCTGGCTCGAGGACATCGAATCGCTCGAGGCGATCTCGCAGGACGAGGACACGCGCAACCTCTTCTTGCGGATGGCGCGCATGTCCAGGTCCGGCCGGCTGGCGCCGTTCCTCGACGAGCTCGAGCACGACCGGGATCTCGACGACGAGATGAAGGGGACGCTCGCCGAGCTGGCCTCCTACGGGGGCTTCCTGCCCGCGGTCGAGGACTACGTTCGCCGGACGCGCGCCCTGCACTAGGACCTTCGACGGAGATCCATCGCACGATCGGAGGCGGGCGCGGAGCCGAGTGGGCGATCCTGGATTCGAACCAGGGACCTCCGCCTTATCAGAGCGGCGCTCTAACCAGCTGAGCTAATCGCCCGCGCGGCGGGATGATAGCGACCTGCGTTTGCCTCCAAGGCCGGGGGTACTCTAGAGCCTGATGGTCGAGATGACGATCTACGGAGTGTCCTTCGACCTCGTCGGCAAGCAGCCGATCGTGCTGCTGAAGACTGCCGACGGGAATCGCTACCTGCCGATCTGGGTGGGCCATTCCGAGGCGGCAGCGATCCTGATGAAGCTGCAGGGCGCGACCGCGCCGCGCCCGCTGACGCACGATCTGCTCGTGAACATCCTCGGGGCGCTCGATGTCGAGGTGGTGCGCGTGACGGTCACGGAGCTGCGCGAGAACACGTTTCATGCCTCGATCACGGTCACGCAGAACGGCGCCGAGGTCGAGATCGACTCGCGCTCATCGGACGCGATCGCCGTCGCCGTCCGCGCACAGGTGCCGATCTTCGCGGCCGACGACGTGATCGAGGAATCGGCGATCGAGATGGAAGGCGACGAGATCAACGAAGACGAGGTCGTCGACGAGTTCCGCCGGTTCCTCGACCATGTCTCGGCCGAGGACTTCATCGAGGCCGAGGTGGAGGGCGACCTGCCGGGTGCCGAGGAAGACGTCGAGGCGGAAGCCGAAGACGACGACTAGCGCAGCAGCTCACGTTTTGTGAGCGCGAGCAACTCGGCGTAGAAGACGCGCAGTCCCTCGTCTGACAGTGGGCCCCCGTTCTGGCGCAGGCGCTCCTCATGGAGCGCCGCCTCCCGCTCGGGGTCGACGAAGGCGATCCCGCGCTCGTGCTTGTGCCGCTTCAGGCGCGCGACGAGCCGCAGCCGCTCGTTGACCGCGTCGACGATGGCACGATCGATCGCCGAGATCTGCTCGCGCAGGTCGTCCATCACGCCGTCGGGCTCGTCGATCATCCGCGCCAATCTAGCCGCCGACCGTGACGGCCGCGATCAGCGCGATGAGGTTGAACGAGGCGTGCAGGACCATGCCTGGGTAGACGCTGCCGGTCCTCGCGCGGATCCATGCGAGTGCGCACCCGAACGCGGCGATCACCGGCAGCGACACGACGAGCCCGTGGGCGAGGCCGAAGAGCAGGCCGACGAGCAGGATCGCCGGCCACCGCCCGAACGGCTCGAGTAGCGAGTAGCCGAGCCCGCGGTAGGTCAGCTCTTCGACGAACGGGATGACCGTGCAGATCACGATGGCGTTCACGACGTAGGCGAGCGCGTGCCGCGGCTCCCAGTGCGACGGGGTCAGGCCCTGCTCGTTGCCGGGATGTGCGAGGTGGCTGTACGCGATCTCGAAGGCGTACACCGCGACGAGTGCGATGCCGAGCAGGCGAACCGCCGCGCGCAGCGAGCGGGGCCGCCGCAGTGCGAGCAGATCGCGCCGCCTCCCGGCGATCGCGAGCACCAGTGCGAGCACGATCCCGTCCTGGACGACCCCGCCGATCGCGGTCGACCATTCGTAGAGCACCTGGGGGTCGGGCTTGCCGGCAACGGCGCGGCTCCAGTAGCTGATCCCGATCATCGTCGCCACGAGCGCGAGCCACAGCGCGAGCCGTGGGCGTCCGTCCCTACGATACGGCGGCGCCATGACCCGTCCGTCGTTCACTCCAGCCGAGGCTAACACCGCCCTCTCCGGGGTGCGGCCCGTCGCCGAGCGGCTCGTCGCGGTGCGCGAGCGGATGCGCGAGCTCGAGCGGGCGCAGGGAGAGCTCGCGACCGCGATCGGCGGCAACGGCGGTGGCTACGCCGCGAGCGACCTGAACGCAGCGCAGTCGGAGCTCTCCGGGCTGACCGACGCGGCGATCGCCTGCGTCGAGAAGCTCGAGGAGCTGGGCGTGACGGTGAAGGACCTCGACCTGGGCCTGCTCGACTTCCCTGCGCGCCGTGGCGGGCTCGCGGTCGAGCTCTGCTGGCATGTGGGCGAGGACGCCGTCGAGTTCTGGCACGAGATCGGTGAGGGCTACGCCGGCCGGAAACCGATCGACTGGAGCGAATAGGAGGACATGTCGGCCTTCTGGCAGCGCGCGCTGATCGTCGCGGCGATCATCCTGCTCGCCTCCCTTGGCGCGAAGCTCGTCGACGGACGGATCTCGAGCCGTCGGCTCGCGCCCGAGGCGGCGACGCGCTACCGCGTCCTGCGACGCACGCTCTTCGTTGCGATCGTGTTCCTCGGGGTGATGTCCGCACTGCTCGTGATTCCCCAGGTGCGCACAGTCGCCGGCGGCATCCTGGCGTCGTCGGCGGTGATCGGGCTCGTGATCGGGTTCGCCAGCCAGCGGACGATCGGCAACTTCGTGGCGGGGCTCCTGATCGCCTTCACCCAGCCGCTCCGCCTCGGCGACGAGGTCGAGGTCGATGGGACGAAGGGCGTCGTCGAGGAGATCGGTCTCACCTACACGTGGATCCGCACGCGCGACAACGACCGCCTCGTCGTTCCGAACGAGAAGCTGGCCTCGGATACGATTCTCAACTCGACGATCCGCAGCCCGCTGACCCTTGCGGAGGTGACCGTCCAGGTGCCTGCGAGCGCGGATCTCAGGCAGGTGCTCGAGTCGCTGCAAGGTGAGGGAGAAGAGGTGTACCTAACCGACCTGGCGGGAGACAAGGCGAGCATCGTCGTACGCAAGTGGGTTCCCGGAGAAGGGGTTGCCGAGCGAGCCGCGAGCGATCTGCGCCTCTCGCTCGCGGAGCGCCTGAAGGGACTCGCGCTGTGAGCCCGCGCCGGCGCCGCGGCGACGACCTCGACCTCATCCTCGCCTACCGCGGCCGCAAGAAGAAGCGCCATGACCGGGTGAGGCGCCGCCGCCGCGCCGGCGCCGCCGCCGGAGCGCTCGCGATCGTCGTCGCGCTGATCCTGCTCGCCGCCGGCTTGGGCGCGGGCGCCGCGCTCTCGCAGAGCTGCGATCTGAACTCGCTGCGGCCGGTCGAGATCGGGCAGAACTCGTTCGTGTACGCCGACGACGGCTCGGTCCTCGGGTCGATCCCCGCCGAGCGCAACCGCGAGCCGGTGACCAGCGCGCAGATGTCGCGCTGGCTCCCGCGGGCGACGACGGCAGTCGAGGATCGGCGCTTCTACCAGCACGGCGGCGTCGACTACGTCGGCATCGCGCGGGCGGCGTGGAAGGACGTCACCGCCGGCAAGGTCGTGGAGGGCGGCTCGACGATCACGCAACAGCTCGTGCGCAATCTCTACACCGGCCAGGAGAAGACGTTCAACCGCAAGATCAAGGAGGCCTGCCTGGCGATCAAGCTCGCGCGGAAATGGCCCAAGCAGAAGATCCTCGACGAATACCTGAACACCGTCTACTACGGCAACCACGCCTACGGCGTCGAGGCCGCGGCGCAGACCTACTTCTCGAAGAGTGCGCGCAGGTTGAGCCTCGTCCAGGCGGCTCTCCTCGCCGGCCTGCCGCAGGCTCCCTCCGTCTACGATCCGTTCCACAACGCGCGGGCGGCGCTCGACCGGCGCGGCGAGGTTTTGCGCGCGATGCTCTCGAACCGTGACATCACGCTCGCGCAATACCAGCGGGCGGTGCGGTCGACCTCACTCGACCTCCGACCCGGCCGGATCTACACGCGCATCAAACAGCCGTACTTCTTCTCGTACGTGATCGACGAGCTCGAGCGGCAGTACGGCGCGAACACCGTGCGCGAGGGCGGGCTGAAGGTCTACACGACGATCGACCCTCGGCTGCAGCGACTCGCGAACAAGGCGATTCGCGACGTGCTGCCCTACGGCAGCGATCCCGCCTCGGCGATCGTCTCGGTGGAGCCCGGAACGGGCGCGATCCGCGCGATGACGGCGGTCGTGCGCCACGCCGGGAACCAGTTCAACCTGGCCGCGCAGTCCGCGCGCCAGGCGGGGTCGACGTTCAAGCCGTTCGTGCTCGCATCGGCGATCGAGCAGGGCGTCGATCCCGATTCGACCTACTACACGTCGTCGCCGTTCACGTGCTCCCACGGCCCCTGGTGCTACTCCGACTACCTGCGCGGCAAGCCCTGGACGGTGCACACCTACGGGAACACGTACTCCGGCTCGATGTCGTTGACGCGCGCGACACTCTCCTCCGACAACACCGTCTACGCGCAACTCACGCTCGACGTCGGCCCGCGCTACGTGTGGCAGATGGCGCACCGGCTCGGCGTGCACCTTTCGCCCGACAAGGCGGTTGCGTCGATCGGCCTCGGGTCGCTCGCGGTTTCGCCGCTCGACATGGCAGCGGCGTATGCGACCTTCGCCGCGATGGGGATCTACGCCAAGCCGATGGCGATCACGAAAGTGGTGCTGCCCGGCGCCAAGGTCGACAGGGATTCGGGGTGGGGCAAGCCGCAGACGAAGCGCGCGCTCTCACAAGGCGTCGCCTGGAAGGTGAACGACGTCCTGCGTCAGAACGCCCTCTACGGCACCGGCGCGGGATCGAGCGACGGCATCCACCCGAACGCGGGCAAGACCGGGACGACCGAGAACCACGCTGATGCGTGGTACGACGGGTACACGCGCCAGCTCAGCTCGGTCGTCTGGATGGGGTATCCGAAGGGCGAGATCCCGATGCTGAGCGTGCACGGCTCCGAGGTCGCCGGCGCGACGTTCGACGTGCCGATCTGGCACGAGTACATGGCCGCCGCGCTCTGGCACCACAAGGTTCTCGACTTCCTGCCGCCCGACAGGTACCCGACGTGGCGCTCGATCACCCGCGGAAACTACGGGTCGCTCGGCTCGTACTACACCCGGACGTACTCCTCGCCGACGACCGCGGCGACGACCGCGAGCCCGCCGCCCGCGGCGACGACCCCCCAGTCGCCTCCGAAACCACCCCCGCCGAAGCCGAAACGCGGCCGGAGGCCGGTACCGACGACCACCTTCACGCCGCCGCCGACACCGGAGCCTCCGACGACGACGGAGACGACCACGCCGGCCCCTGGGCAATAGCCGCCTCTCCCTCGCCGCCGGCGCGCTGACCCTCGCGCTCGTGGCGGCGTGCGTCGCCGTCGCCTGGCTTCCGGACACGCCCGTCGTCCCCAAGGACGGTGGGCACACCCACGGCCGCGAAGCGCTCGGGGTCCTGTTTGTCGGCCTGCTCGCCGCTGCGTATGTCTGCTATCTCGCCGGGCTCTGGGCGGTGCGCCGCGGAGCGGGTTTCGGTGCCGTGTTCGTCCTCGCTTGTGCGATTCAGCTTGCCCCGCTGGCAGGCCCGCTCCTCGTCTCGAGTGACGCGTGGACGTATTGGAGCTACGCCCGGCTCCACGACCCGTACCGGCAGACGCCGTCGGACGACCCGGTGTCGGCGCCCCATGTCGGAGCGGCGTACCTGCACACGACCTCGGCGTACGGACCGGCGTTCAGCCTGCTCTCGAAGCCGGCAGCACTCGTGGACTCGGCGACCGTCGCGGCCTGGATCTTCAAGTTCGCCGCGGCCGCATGTGTGCTCGCGGCGACCTGGCTCGTCGCGCGCCGGCGATCGTTCGCCGCCGCGCTGATCGGCTGGAACCCCGTCGTCGCGGTGCACTTCGGCGGCGGCGGGCACAACGACGCGCTGATGGTCGCGCTGCTCGCTGCCGCGCTCGCCCTCGGTGAGGCCGGTCGCGTTCAGGCCGCCGGCGCGGCCTGGTCGCTCGGGGCGCTCGTCAAATGGGTCCCGCTCGTGGTGCTGCCGCTGCGCGCGCTCGAGGCCCGCGCCGCCGGGCGCCGCGTCGCCCACGCCGGGTTCGCCCTGACCACGCTCGGCGTGCTCGGCCTCGCGACCGTCCTCTGGCGCTTCCATTGGCTGCACGCGCTCTCACCTCTCGCCCATGACGCCGCGCGGGAGACGAGCTACGCGCTGCCGCACCGCACGCACCTCTCGCCGTGGCTCTTCGCAGCGGCGTTCGCTGTCGCGTACGCGTTGCT
>JALYLO010000226.1 GCA_030774175.1 Actinomycetota bacterium | reverse complement strand
GTGGAGCAGCTCGGCATCCAGGGGATGAGCAGGTGCGAGGATTCGTGTTTCGATCCGAGCCGCAGTGAACCGCGGCCGCGCACGTCGGCCGCGGCGGCGGATGCTTGACTCCACGCGACGGCTCGTAGCGACAAGGAACTGCGCGCCGCCGATACCGGCCCTTTCACATGGGCATCCCCGCGGCTGCCACCGGCCATTCGATGAGAACGCGGGCAAGTTGCGGCTCGACTTCTTCAAGAGCAGCGGCCAGGTCTTGCTCGGAGACGCGAAAGCGATCCCAGAGCCGCCGAAGGGCCGCGGCGCCGCCGACTTCGTAGACGCGCTTCGCGGCGACGTGCAGGTGACATTGGTACCAGCCGTAGTTCTGCGGCGGCATGCGGTCGTAGAGCCGCTCGAATGTCGCCAGGTCGCTGTACTGAACCCGCTCGGGCGGAACCGCTGAGATTGCGGCGGGGAACGCCTCGAGCATTGGGAGCGCGCTGGGTTCGTCCTCTGCGACGTAGGTGTGGAGGCAGAGGTTGCAGAAGAACTCTGTCAGCCAGAGCCGAGGAAACCGCACGCCCCCGGCCTGGTGGAAGCCGTGGCCCATCTCATGAACGGCGAGTAGGTCGAAGAAGGACGAGAGATCGAGCTCGCCGTCGACCTCGTAGACGGCAGCGAGCCTTGACAGGCTGGCCGGCTGCGCCTCTGTCACCAACTCGACGAAGCTTCGCCAGAAGTCGCTCGGCTGGCCCGCGACGACGACGTTGCCCGCGCCGTCATAGTTCGGCATGCCGTAAACGGGGTGGTATGCGCGGCCCTCCCAGTCTTCCGGCGCCAGGACGAGCAGCGCCAGGTCCGGCTCGATGTCGAGGCTCGCCGCGAGAAACGAGAGCGCGCGCACGCTCCGCTGGGCGATCTCGCGCGCACGAGGGACGACTCCCGGGCTCGCGTAAACCGATAGCGGCAAGCCTTCGAGCCGCTGGAGACCGGTGTGCTTGCTCGTGTCGATCATCATCGTCCCGAAGCGATCATCCCTCCCCGCGCCAACGAGCGGAAGTGGAACCAAGTAGTGGGGATGGCGGCGCTCCAGAATGCGGAAGCCCGGTCACGCTGCCTCACCGACGGAACGCGGCCGATCCCGACAGCCTATTCGCGGATCTCGATGGGGTTGTCTAATGAGGATCGACCCCCGTCGCTCCCGTCTCAAGTCAGCCGCCGAGCGGTACGCGCGTATTCCAGATCGCATCCGCCACGCGCCATGCGCCGTCCGGCTCCCGCCGCCAGACCTCGAGGAAGTCACCCTGGTCGGAAATTGACCCAGGAGCGCCCGCGGCCCGCAGCGTGATCGCGTAACGGCCGCGGACGTACGCGAACCCATCGGCACCGTCAAGCGCGTCGCGTGTCAGCTCGTATGAGATCAGCTCGTCGATCCCACCGAGCCACGCCTCGATCGCGCCGCGCCCCTGATGGGGTTCCTCGTTGGGCGGTATGCGTACGGCGTCCTCCGCGAACGACCGTGCCACAAGCGCCCAGTCCCCGGCGTTCATCGCCGCCACGTACGCGTCGGCGGCCGCCTCGATCGCGGCTCGAGCCTGAACCGGACAAGGCCCCGGAGGTCGGTCCGGTCATGCGGTTCGGGCTCGAAGAGCCCGGCTGGGAGCGAGAAGAGCTTCACGGTTGCGCCACTGACGACCAGGCCCCGTGTATCGGCGACCCTGACAGTGACGACAACGCTGCCGGCGCCATCGCGACTCTGCTGCCGAGAGCTTCTGACATCCGAGACCACGAGCCTCTCAGGGAGCAGAAGGCTCGTCACCGGCAGTGAGATCAAGCCGTCGGCGAGCGGGACCGCTTCCGGCGGCAGGCCGGCACGCTGGCCTTCCGGCGCTCCGCCCGCGTTGATGGTCAGGATTGTCGGTTCTCCGACGCGCTGTGCGCCCGAGGGAGGGCACGAGCTCGACTCACCGTTCTTCGCTTGGGGTGGTGCGGCCGCAAGCCGGAAGGTGGTGGCGTTAAGTGCGGCGACCGTTCGTGGAACGGGCACGGTGAGGGTCAAGGACTGCTTGCCCTCATTGTCTGCGTTCCCATGTGCTTCACCGAGACCCGTGCTGGGCTTACCTGACGCGCAGAGGAGCACGTTCTCGCCCGGCTCGAGACCGACCCAAGAGGGCGCACCCACAGGTTTGCGGCCCGCCTTCCAACCAAGCGGAAGGC
>JALYLO010000225.1 GCA_030774175.1 Actinomycetota bacterium | reverse complement strand
GGCTCCCCCTGCGGGGCAAGGGCTGAAGGCAACTCCACAGATGGCTTTTCGGCTGTGGAACGCTGTGGATACAAGAGACGAACTTTTCGCTATTTGCGTCCCATTCGAACGCCTGTGTGTGGATAAGCCGAGCAAGCGGCTCGCAGGTGTGCGTCACTCATTTCCTACTGGCACCACCTTCTCTCCCCTGGGCGGGAGTCGCCAGCGTCATTGCCGCAGATGACCTGCGCCTGGCTCCCGCCCCCTCCCCCTCCAGTTCAGTGACGGGTACCGCGCGCGCGTGATGGCAAGCGGTAGCGCGGCGAAAACACGCTCGCCTGCAAGCTGCTCATCTCCGTCGCAGGCAAGCACAGCTCGTACCAGTCGCCGGTCGATGTGGTCGAGAACTTCGCCGAAGACATTCGCTCGAAGCGGCGCGACTCTTTCAGAGAGCGGAAGACGTCATCGGGCATCTCAGCCTCGAACGACTGCGGCGATACGTCCGCCCTCGTCGTCGATCTGAAGGCCCTCCAGCACCTCGTCGCGACTCTTCGATGCCAACTTCGCCGGAACGCATCCACGGTGTCGCACTTTGGCGGAACAGCGACAGAGCTCGACTTAAGTCGGCGTGCGTTGGCCGCGTGTGGGACCGGCCCGCGGCGGCGGATGTCTGGTCGGGTTGCCGTGCCGCTCGCGGGGCGACGCGTCAAGCGCTCACAGCCGCTAGTTCGGCCAGTGGTGACGCGACACGTCGCGCGGAATGATTTGCGCAGAGGGCTCGGGTTGAAGGCGCACTAACGAGCGGTGACGGTTTCGGTGCTGGGTACCGCCCACTGACCGACTGGGTCGCGACGTTCGGCCGCCGGCCTCATGTGGCGCCGACGGCCGAACCTCCCATCAGCGGGTTAGGCGGCTGCCTCCGACTTTCTGCCGTCATGCCGTTAGCCTCGCTGCGCCGGGGCCGTGTCGGCCTCGCCGGAGGCGTTGTCCTCCTCGACCTTTACGTGCGGGCAACGCGATCCGCGATTCAGGACGCAGCTACACGAGACCATGCGCGGCGGCGAAATCCACGAGTTCCGCGCGCGACGCAATACTGAGCTTCCGCCTGATGCTCGCTCGGTGCCACTCCGCAGTGCGCACCGAGATGTGCAGGCGAGCAGCGACTTCGCGGTTCGTGTGGCCCCGAGCGAGCAGTCCCAAGACCTCGCGCTCGCGGGCGGAAAGGAGCTCCGGTCCCACGATCCGACTTTGCCAGACCGCCTCTGCCACGCCATCCGCGCTTCCTCTGTTCTCCGTTGCGGTTGCGACGCAGACCTGAGCCCGTAGTTACTACGGAAGACGGGCACCGGGACGGTTCAGATAATCGCGGCGTGGACGAACGGACCCGGACGCCGCTTAGATGACGCGCCGCCGCCGTCGCATGCCGGCTGCGGTCGCTGAGGCAACGGTCGTCCTGCTCGCGCTCTTCCTTGCGCTCGTCGCCGGCGTCGCTGGTTGGGTGGTTGGCCACTCAGCCCACACGCAGACCCGAACTGTCACCCTTTCCGCTTCCGGGGCCACCTCGGTTTCGTCGACGCCGATCGATCCGCACGTTGCGGCCGGCGCACACGACTTTTCCGTGTTCGCCTGCGCACAGTGCCACGGCGACAGGGGACGCGGCGGGGTTTCCCCGGATGTTCCCGCACTCACGACCATCGCGCATTCGCTGACGCCCACAGAGCTTCGTCACATCATCGACCACGGGCTTGGCGAGTCGAAGAACCCAATGAAGCCGTACATGCCGGTCTGGGGCGAGGTGATCTCGACGCAGCAGGTATCGGATCTCATCGCCTACCTCCGGGCGGGCCTGCCTCCCGTGCCGACGGCAGAGCCGCCGGCGATCCCGCAGGGGCAGGGTCTCGCGGTCGAAGGCGCAACGCTGTACGTCCGCTACGGCTGCATCAACTGCCACGGACCAAACGGACTCGGCGGGGTACCGAACCCACAGTCGCCCGACAAGACGATCCCCGCCCTGTCTGGCGTCGACTTCCGCACGGAGTTCAACACGGACGCAAAGATCATCGCCGTGATTCGCTCCGGCAGCGTGCTCGGCCGCGCACCGATCGTGAGCATGCCACATTGGGGCGGAATCATCCCCGAGCAGCAACTCCGGGCGCTCGCCGCCTATCTGAAGACGCTCAAATAGACCCGCTTCGATGTTCGAGGCGGAGCGCCAGCGAGCGGGCATGCTTCGACGGCGCGGCGACACATGCGTCTCGAGCGAACGCGGGACCGACGTCTCGTCGATGATCGGGCGCGCGGGGTCCCATCGGAGCCTCCTCCGACTTCACTTTGGACTACATCCCGAAGTCCACCCGCGCGATGAACAGGCCTGCAAATCAAGGTTTCTCATCGCAGTCAGCCGCCTTTCGCTTCACATCGGACGGTCGACACCGGCGCGTCGCGGACGTGCGGTGCCGGCATCGATGTCCTTCGTCGCACAGCCGGGGGTTGCGTAACGTTTGTCCTC
>JALYLO010000224.1 GCA_030774175.1 Actinomycetota bacterium | reverse complement strand
CGCGGATCGCCGAGAGCGGATGCTCGGAGACGTACAGCCCGAGCACTTCCTTCTCGAGCTTCAGCAGATCGCCCTTCTCGAACTCGTCGGTCGGCGTTGCCGGATGGTGGCGAGGCTTTTCTTCATCTGCTGGGCCGAGGTCGAAGATCGAGCCCTGGCCGGCGAGCCGGTCGGACTGCTGCTTCTGCCCCCAGCCGACGGCCTGCTCCAGCACCTCCAGCATCCCTTTGCGCGACCCGGGCAGCGCCCCGCACTTGACGAGGGCCTCGAGCACGCGCTTGTTCGAGACCATCGGGTCGACGCGCTCGGTGAAGTCCCAGATCGACTCGAACGGGCCGCCCTCGATGCGTGCGTTGATCAGCGCCTTCGCCGCGCCCTCCCCCACGCCCTTCACGGCGTTGAGTCCGAAGCGGATCTTGCCTTCGACGACGGCGAAGTCGACCTGCGACTCGTTGACGTCGGGCGGCAGTACCTCGATCCCGAGCTCGTGGCACGCGTTGACGTAGATCGGCACGCGGTCTTTCGTGTTCATGACGGAGCTGATGAGCGCAGCCATGTACTCGCACGGGTGGTTCGCACGCAGCCAGGCGGTCTGGTAGGCGATCAGCGCGTAGCAGGCGGCATGCGCTTTCGGGAAGGAGTAGTCGGCGGCCTTCTCGACGTCCTCCCACAGCTGCGTCGCCGCGGCGGGCGTCACGTTCTGTTCGGCTGCACCCTCGAGGAACTTGCCCTTGAGCGAATCCATCAGCGCGCGAATCTTCTTGCCGATCGCCTTGCGCAGGTCGTCGGCTTCGGTGATCGTGAAGCCGGCGAGCTCCTGCGCGATGCGCATGTACTGCTCCTGAAAAACGCAGATGCCGTACGTGTCATGGAGGATCGCCTTGAGCCTCTTGTCCACATAGGCGACCTGTTCCTGGCCTGCCTTGCGCTTGCCGTAGACCGGGATGTAGCCCATCGGCCCCGGCCGGTAGAGCGCGACAAGAGCGATCAGGTCTTCGAAGACCGTTGGCTTCACCTGGCGGAGCGCGTCGCGCATGCCCGACGACTCGAACTGGAAGACGCCCGCGGCGTCGCCCTTCGCGAGCATGGCGTAGGTCTTCTTGTCGTCGAGCGGGATCGTCGCAATGTCGAGGTTGCCAATCAGCGCGCACGCCTTGTCGATCACGTCGAGGTTGCGGAGGCCGAGGAAGTCCATCTTGAGCAGGCCGAGCGCCTCGATGTCCTTCATCGAGAACTGCGTGACGACTTCCTGGTCGGAGCCCTTCTGCTGGAGCGGCACGACGTTCATCAGCGGCTCCGCACCGATCACGACGCCTGCGGCATGGATCGAGTCCGCGCGCGTCAAGCCCTCGAGCGGCTGCGCGAGGTCGATGATCTCGCGCGCGACCGGGTCGGTGTCGACCATCCTCCGCAGCTCGCCGCCCGGCTTCATGCACTCGTCGAGCGTCTGGCCGGGGCCTTCCGGGATCAGCTTCGCGATCTTGTCGACGACCCCGTAGGGAATCTCGAGCACGCGCCCCGCATCTCGGACGGCCGCGCGAGCCGCCATCGTCGAGAACGTGATGATCTGCGCCACGCGGTCTGCGCCGTACTTCTCGCGCACGTAGTTGATGACGCGCTCGCGACCTTCGACGGCGAAGTCGATGTCGATGTCCGGCATCGACTTGCGACCCGGGTTGAGGAACCGCTCGAACATCAGGTCGTAGCGGATCGGATCGATGTCGGTGATCGCGAGCGTGTATGCGACCAGCGAGCCGGCCGACGAGCCGCGGCCCGGGCCGACGGATACGCCGTTCTGCTTTGCGAAGCGGATGAAGTCCCAGACGATCAGGAAGTAGTCCGTGAAGCCCATTTCCTTGATCGTCTTCAGCTCGTACTTGAGGCGCTCGGTGAGCTCGGGCGTGGGCGTGGCCGTGTCGTAGCGCTTCTGCAAGCCTCGTTCGCACTGCTCGACGAGGTAGTCGAAGGCATCGCGGCCTTCGGGGACGTCGAACTTCGGCAGGTGGATCTGGCCGAGCTCGATCTCGACGTTGCAGCGCTCGGCGATCTCGAGCGTGCGGCGAAGGGCGGCTTCCTGGCCCGGGAAGTCGGCGAGCATCTCGGCGGGCGACTTGAAGAAGAAGTGATCGGTGTCGAACTTCCAATGCTCAGGGTTCTTCAGCGAGTCGCCGGACTGAATGCAGAGGAGAGCCTCGTGCGCGCGCGCATCGGTGTCGCGCAGGTAGTGGACGTCGCCGGTGCCGACGAGGGGCATACCGGCCTTCTCGGCGAGTGCGATCAACTGCGGGTTCAGCCGCTGCTGGATCTCCATGTGCGCGTTCTGGAGCTCGACGTAGACGTTGTCGCGCCCAAAGACGTCGCTGAGGCGATCGAGCTCTGCATGCGCGTCCGTCGGGCGGTTCTCCTCGAGAGCCTTGTTGACGCGGCCGGAGAGGCAGCCGGAGAGCGCGATCACCCCCTGGTTGTGCCGCTCCAGGAGCTCCCAGTCGACCCGCGGCTTGTAGTAGTAGCCCTCGAGGTAGCCGAGCGAGGAGAGCTTGATCAGGTTCGAGTAGCCGGTGTTGTCGCTCGCGAGCAGCGTGAGGTGCGCGTTGCCCTTCCGCTGCGCGCGGCGGTCGTCGGCGAGGTAGACCTCGCAGCCGACGATCGGCTTGACGCCGGTGCCCTTGGCCGCCTTGAAGAGCTGGACGGCACCCGCCATGGAGCCGTGATCGGTGAGCGTGACGGCCGGCATCTCGAACTCGGCCGCCCGGGCGACGAGGTCGGGAACCCGGCAGGCCCCGTCGAGGATCGAGTATTCAGAGTGGACGTGCAGGTGGACGAAAGGGGCCTCGGGCATCGCGAGGGCCAGTGTACGCCGGGGTCAGGACGGGTCTCGAAAGCCTGCTCCAACTACCGTTTCACTCCGGCCTCGAGGACAGACCCCCGCTGACGGTGCCCCCGCACGCCATGTCTTTCGTGACAAGAGGACCCCACTGTGACTGCCACCGGCCATGTCTCACCGGCCGTTGTCTATCGTGACAAGAGGACCCCACTGTGACTGCCACCAGACACGTCGTTCGTGGACAGGCGGCGACGGCACGCCCTTGCAGCCGGGTCAGACCGGCAGGCCCCGTCGGCATCGGGCGGCGCGAAACGTTCACGTCGAGCACCTGAATTCCCTAACAGGCGGCTGGAACGCTGGCTCGAGTGCGGATCCTCGTTTCTCTCCTGCTCGCCGCGGCCGTCGCTGTCCCGGCCGCGACGGCCCGCGCTGCGCCGAACCTCCAGCTGGGAATCGCCGACAGCGGCGGCGCATACTTCGGCAAACCGGCGACGTTCTACCCGCAGCTCGCCGCGCTGCACGCGGAGCTCCTGCGCGTCGACCTGCGCTGGGGCGGCGAGCTCGGCGTCGCCCGGACGCGGCCCCACGACGCCAATGACCCGGCCGACCCGGCCTACGACTGGAGCCGAGACGACGAGATCGTGCTCGACGCGTCGGCGCAGGGCGTCGGCGTCGTCTTCTCGATCTTCGGAACACCCGCGTGGGCGAACGGCGGTCAGCTGCCGACTCGGGCACCGCGGCAACCGTACGACCTCGAGCAGTTCGCATTTGCGGCAGCCGAGCGCTACAGCGGCACGTTCGCTCGCGACGACGGCGTCGTGCTCCCGCCCGTGCGGCTGTGGACGGCGTGGAACGAACCGAACCTGCCGATCGGGCTCGTCCCGCAATGGAAGCACGTCGCAGGCAGCTGGCAGATCCAGAGCGCGATCGACTACGCGCACATCTGCAACGCGGTCGTCGCCGGTGTCCACGGATCACTCCTCCGCGGTGAGAAGGTGGCGTGCGGTGACACCGCCCCTCGTGGCAACAACTCACCTGAAAGCGCCCGCCCGACCACCTCGCCGCTCGCATTCCTGCGCGCGATGAAGAAGGCGGGCGCCCGGGGCTTCGACGCCTACGCGCACCATCCCTACCCGAGCGATCCTCGCGAAACGCCCGCGATGCGGCCAATAGCGCGAACCGCCGTTACGTTCGGAAACATCGATGACCTCATCTCCACGGTCACGCAGCTGTACGGGCGAAAGCCGATCTGGATCGACGAGTACGGCTACCAGACCAACCCGCCGGACCGGACACTCGGCGTGACGCCCGCAACGCAGGCGCGCTACCTCACCCAGTCGGTCGCACTCGCCCGCGCGAATCCGCGCATCGCGATGCTGCTCTGGTTCCGCGTCTACGACGAACTACGCCTCGGCGGCTGGCAGTCAGGGCTCGAGACCGCAACGGGCGCACGCAAGCCTGCATTCTTTGCGTTCGCAAGGGCCGCCGATGCGATCTAGGCCGATTCGATGGAGCCGAGCAGGCCGTGCACCGACTGCTCCGTCTCGCCGCGCCAGTCATGTGGTCCTGATGTGAAGAAGAGCGTGTCGCGCGAACCTGCCATCGCGCCGTTCCCGAAGGCGATCGCCCACAGGCCGTTGATCGTGAGCGGAGCACCGTGCCTGTCGACGAGCGCGCCGTCGTGCCGCCACACGCCGTCGACGACGCGATACGCGTTGATCCGCCCGTCGCCGAAGTTCCCGACCAGGAGGTCGCCTCCGAAACGCCCGAACGATCGTGGCGCCCTGGCGAGACCCCACGGCGCGTTCAGCGCACCCAGGCGCGCCACCCTCGACACGA
>JALYLO010000223.1 GCA_030774175.1 Actinomycetota bacterium | reverse complement strand
CGTGCAGGTCGTCGGGAAGAGGTGCGAGCCGCGCCTCGCGGGCCGGCTCCGACACGACATGGGCCAGCTCCTCGCCTTGAAGCAGATCGTCCCAGCGCGCGAGCTCGACGGCCATGCCGTCATTCTCGCGATCGCGCCAAGGCGGCCCTGGTCGGACATGCCCCAGGGACAGTCCCTCGGGCGTGGCTCAGGCGGCGGTGTCCCCTTCGTCGTTCGGCGGTCGAAGGCAGGTCACGACGAAAATGACTGCCACGAGGACGATCAGGAATGCGATGCCGTTGCTGACGATCGCCGAGAACGCGATTACATGGTCATCTAAGCGAATGGTCAGAGTGCGGCTCGCCGGCGCGAAGGTGGAGTCTCCGAGAGGCTGCTTCTCGATGGCCGCTTCGACGGTTGACCCGATCGCTTGCGCCAGGTTCAGCGCCGTGTAACCGAGCGCGATTCCAGACGCGAGGATGACGATCCAATCCTCGTCGAGCAGGCGCCGTAGCAGCGTGCGCACCCGCCGATGGTAACGTGGACGGACCGGGGTGCCTCGCACCGAACGAGGCTGAGAACACACCCGCTGAACCTGATCCGGCTAGTACCGGCGAAGGGAGTCGAGATCGTCCCACGTGCTCTGACCATTGCCTCGTCCGATTCCGGCGGCGGTGCCGGGATCCAGGCCGATCTGAAGGCGTTCGCCGCTGCGGGCTGCCACGGCATGTCCGCGATCGTCGCGTTGACGGCGCAGAACACGGTTGGGGTGACGGCGATCCACGAGCTGCCGCCCGAGTTCATCACCGCGCAACTCGAGGCCGTCTTCGACGACATCGGCGTCGACGCGGCGAAGACTGGAATGCTCTTCTCGGCTCGACTGATCGAGACGGTCGCCGAGTTCCTCGAACACCATCGCGTGCCGCTCGTCGTCGACCCCGTGATGGTCGCCAGTTCCGGCGCGAAGCTGCTCGAGGACGACGCCGTCGGAGCACTCGTAGGACGTCTGTTCCCGCTCGCCACCGTGGTGACGCCGAATGTGGCCGAGGCCGCCGCGCTCGTCGGCCCCGGCAGCGCGGAAGACCAGGCACGGCGGCTCGTGGATCTCGGAGCCGCGGCGGCGATCGTCACTGGCGGCGGTGCCGGCGATGTGTTCTTTGACGGCGAGGCAGTGCTCGAGCTTCCCGGCCGCCGGCATGACGTCGCCGCAACCCACGGATCCGGCTGCACCCATTCCGCGACGCTCGCAGCCCTGCTTGCCCGAGGAGAGGACATCGTGGCCGCTACAGCCGTCGCGGCGGCGACGGCGAGTGACGCAGTCGAGCACGGACTGGCCGAGCTCGGCGCGGGCGAGGGGCCGGTCGACGTCTTCCACCTGAGAGGAGCTCGATGACCGATTCGCCCGGCGCGGCGCTGCGCGACCTGCGTGAAAGCAAGCCGCTGATCCACCAGATCACGAACTACGTGGTCATGAACGAAACGGCGAACGCGACACTCGCGATCGGCGCGCTCCCCGTGATGGCGCATGCGGTGGAGGAGGTCGAGGAGATGGCTTCCGTCGCGGGTGCGCTCGTGCTCAACATCGGCACGCTCTCCAGGCACTGGATCGAGGCGATGCTGCTCGCCGGCAGAGCCGCGAACGCCGCGGATGTGCCGGTCGTGCTCGACCCGGTCGGCGTCGGCGCGACGACCTTTCGAACCGACACGGCGAAGAAGATTCTCGACGGGGTCGATGTTGCGATTGTCCGTGGCAACGCGGCCGAGGTCGCCGCGCTCGCAGGTTTGGAGGCCGAGATCCGCGGCGTCGAGTCCATCGGCGTCGAGGCGAACGCGCCGACGATTGCGCGCACCGCAGCGAGCCGTCTGGGCGTCGTCGCTTCGGTGACAGGACCGGTCGACCACGTCTCCGACGGGACGCGCACGCTCGCCGTCGCCAACGGAGATGCTCTGCTCGCGACGATCACGGGCTCGGGCTGCATGGCGAGCACGATCACCGGCTGCTTTGCGGCCGTTCGTCGCGACGCGCCTGTCGATGCGGCGGCTTTCGCGCTTGCGGCATTCGGCGTAGCGGCCGAAGACGCCGCGCGAGCCGCGGAAGGTCCGGGGACGTTCCACGCGCGACTCTACGACGCGCTGTACGCGCTGAGGCCGGACGCGCTCGACGAACGTGCGAACATCGACCACGCGTGAAGCTGCACTGCATCGTCGAGGACGCCGAGGCTGCGCGTGCCGCCGCCGAGGGCGGCGCGACCGTCATCCAGTTGCGGCTGAAAGCCGCGCCGACGCTCGAGGTCGTCGAACGCGGACGGCCGGTTTTGCAGGCAGTGCGCGAGACCGGAGTCACGTTCGTCGTGAACGACGACGTCGAAGCGGCGCTCGCTCTGAACGCGGACGGCGTCCATCTCGGGCGCGCCGACGAGGGTAAGGAGCTTGCGCGCGCCGCCGGGCTCATGCTCGGCATCTCGGCGACGAGTGTGTACGAGGCGATCACCGGCGTCGAGCAGGGTGCGGCGTACATTGGTGCCGGGCCTGTGTGGGCGACTCCGACGAAGCCGGAC
>JALYLO010000222.1 GCA_030774175.1 Actinomycetota bacterium | reverse complement strand
ACGCGAGCTCGGCGAGGAGCCGGTCGACCTCGGCCTTCGTGTTGTAGTGGATCAGCCCGGCTCGCAATGACTGCTCGGGCAGCCGCTCGCCGAGCGCCACGCAGTACCAGTTGTCGGCGTACCAGAGTCCGATCCCGCGCTCGCCGAGCGCACGCGCAACGTCCTCGGCGCGATGACCGTCGACGTTGAACAGGAACGTCGGCACGCGGCCGTCCATCGTCGGCGGGCCGTACAGCGTCACGTTGCCCGGCAGATTGGCCAACAGGTGCTCGCCGAGCGACCGCTCGTAGTCACGCAGCACCCCCATGCCGCCCAGCGAGTCGAGGTACGCGATCGTCGCGCTGAACCCGGCGAGCAGCTCGTAGGGCAGCGTCCCGGTCTCGAATCGACGCCCGGAGGGCGAGCTCGCCGAAGGCCGCGCCTTGTACGGACGCCACGACTCAGCCAGCTCCTGCCGTACGTACGCGAGGCCGAGGTGCGGCCCGCAGAACTTGTACGGCGAGCAGATCAGGACGTCGCAGCCGATCTCGGCCACGTCGATCGGCTCGTGCGCCGCGTAATGCACGGCGTCGATCCACGAGATCGCGCCGGCCTCGCGCGCCATGCTGCAGATGCGCTTCGCGTCTGCAACCGACCCGGTGGCATTCGAGGCGAGAGCGAAGGTGACGACCTTCGTGCGCCGGCCGAGGCGCCGCGCGAGGTCGTCGTAGTCGACGGTCAGCTCCTCGGTGGCGTCGACGACGCCCACCGTCAGGCCGATGTCGGCCGCGAGCTCCACCCACGGTGCGACCCCGCCGTCGTGGTCGAGCTGCGTCGTCAAGATCTCGTCGCCGGCCTGAAGCTCACGCGCGGCGGTCCGGGCGAGCGCGAAGTCGAGCGTGGTCATGTTCATGCCGAACGAGATCTCGCCGGGGCTGCAGCCGAGGAACCGCCCGCCGTCGTCCTTCGCGCGCGCGAGAATCGCCTCGACCGCGCGACCGGTCGCGTACGGCGCGCCGAGGTTGCCGGAGGCGTCGCGGAGCGCGTCGGCGATCGCCCGTCCTACCTCGTCGGGAACCTGGGTGCCGCCGGGCGCGTCGAAGAACGCGAAGCCCGACCGCAGCGACGAGAACCGCTCACGCGCGGCCTCGACCGAGAACCTCGTCGTGGTCATGCGCTCTCCTCCAGCAGGATGCGGGTCAGCACCGCGAAGTCGATGTTGCCGCCCGACACGATGCAGACGATCTTCCTGGCAGCCGGAACGCGGCCGGTGAGCGCAGCCGCCACGCTCAGCGCCCCCGCGCCCTCGGCGATCACGCGCACACGCTCGGCGAGCGTGCGCACGGCTACCTCGACGTCGGCGAGCGGAATCGCAAACCCGTCCTCCAGGAGCTTCGACGCGTGCTCCCACACCTTCGGGATCAACTCGCGGCTGCCCGAGCCGTCGACGAACGAAGGCACGTACTCGACGGCGGTCGGCGTGCCCGCGGCGAGCGTGGCGGCGACGGGCGCCGCCGTTGCCGGCTCGACGGCGTAGAACCTCACCTCGGGACGAAACGCCTTGACCGCACTCGCGATCCCGGTCAGCAGGCCTCCGCCGCCGTAGGGAACGACGACCGCGTCGAAATCGTCGAGTTGCTCGAGCAGCTCGAGCCCGATCGTTCCGTTCCCTGCCATCACACGGTCGTCGGCGACGGGATGGATGAAGAGGCCCCGCTCGCCTTCGTACCCGCCCGAGACGAGCACCTGCCACCACTCGTCATAGGGCACCTTGATCACGCGGCCGCCGTAGCGGGCGATCGCCGCAAGCTTCGTCTCGGGGGCGTGCTCCGGGACGACAATCGTCGCCGGCACTCCGCGCAGCCGCGCCGCGTACGCGACGCCCTGGGCCATGTTGCCGGCGCTCGCGGTCAGCACGCCTTCGCGCAGCTCCTCGTCGGAGGCCTGGAGGACGGCGTTGCCGGCGCCGCGAATCTTGAACGAGTTGACCGGCTGCAGCGTCTCGAGCTTCAGGTGGATCTCGACGCCCGCGTCGACGTTCAGCCGCACGAGCGGCGTGCGCACGGCGACGCCGGCGATCACCTCGCGTGCGCGCTCGATCTCCGCGAGCGCGATCACAGAGAGACGACCGTGCCCGCGTTCTCGGCCTCCGCGCGCCGGAGTACGTGCTCCGCGGCGGCGAGGTCCTCGACAGCCAGACCGAGCGACTTGAACACCGTCAGCTCGGCCTCGGAGGTGCGGCCGGGAACGGTGCCGATCAGAATCTCGCCGAGCTCGCCGCGAATGTGCTCCGGCCCGATCGCCCCCTCCCGCAGCGGGAACAGGTAGTCGCCTGCCTCGTTCAGGGTCGACTCCCGCCGGTCGACGAAGAGCGACGCGGCCACCATCGTCGCGGTGTCCAGCTCGCGCGTCGCGGGGATGCTCGCTCCGATCGCGTTCACGTGCGCGCCTTCCTTCAGCCACGCGCGCGAGAGAATCGGCTCCGGCGCCGACGTCGCCGTGACGACGACGTCCGCGTCTCGCACCGCAGCCTCCGCACTCCCTGCCTCCTCGACGCCGTCGAGCTCGGCCGCGCGGCCCGGCGTGCGGCTCCAGACGAGGACGCGGTCGAACTCGCGAACCGCGCGCATCGCCTCGAGGTGCGCCTTCGCCTGGATTCCCGCGCCCAGGATCGCCAGCGTCCGGGCGTCCTGGCGCGCGAGAAGGCGCGTCGCGACGCCGGAGACTGCCGCGGTGCGCACGGCCGTGATCCCGCCCGCGTTCAGCAGGGCGCGGGTCTCGCCCGTCTCACCGTCGAAGAGCGCCACGAACCCCTGGTGCAGGTCGAGCCCGCGGGCGGCGTTCGCCGGCGCGATCACGATGGTCTTGAGCGAGTAGAGCGGCGCCGGCGCGGAGCGGTGCGCCGGCATCAGGCCCATCAGCGTCTGCTCGCCCGGCGGCCGCACGATGAAGCGCAGCGGATTGTGCAACTCGTCCCGCGCAAGCGAGGCAAGCGCATCGGCCATGACGTCGATGCACTCGCCCATCGGCAGGAGCCGCCGGACATCCTGCTCGTCGAGAATCCGCACGCTCATGCGAACAGCCCTCCAATCCGTCGATGGTCGGACTCGGTCAGCGTCAGGTCGCGCGCCGCCAACACCGGCTCCAGATGCTCGGGCCGCATCGGCCCGCACACCGCGCCGCCGACGCCGGGATGCGCGAGCACCCACGCGAAGGCGAGCGTGGCCATGTCGACGTCGCGCTCTGTCGCCTCTTCGCGCAGCCGGTCGAGGCCGTCGAACACCGCGTCGGTGCGCAGGTGTTCGTAGGGGCCGGGCCGCTGGGTCATGCGCGAGCCGGCGGGAAACGCTTCGTCGCGCCGGTACTTGCCGGTCAGCCAGCCCCCCGCCAGCGGCCCGAACGGGACGTAGGCGATGCCCCGCTCGGCGCACAGCGGGATCACGTCGCGCTCGTCGCGCCGCTCGAGCAGCGAGAACGAGTTCTGCACGAGCGCCGGTTGCGCGACGGCGAGAGCCTCGCGGATGCCGTCGGCGTCGTAGTTGCTGAGTCCCCACGCGGCAATCAGGCCCTCCTCGCGCAGTGCCTCGAAGGTGGCGATCGTGTCGACGAGCGGGATGGACGAGTCGGGCTCGTGGGCGAGGTAGAGGTCGACCTGCTGGACCTCGAGCCGCGCGAGGCTGCCCTCGAGTTGGCGACGGATCCGGTCGGGCGCGAGACCGGCGTCGCCGGCCTTGCCGTGCGTGGAGTGGAACACCTTGGTCGTCACGACGAGGTCGGCCGGCTCGCGCGCGTGCCGCCACCGCCCGATCAGCTCCT
>JALYLO010000221.1 GCA_030774175.1 Actinomycetota bacterium | reverse complement strand
GCCAGCGCAAGCCCATACGCCGCGGCGATACCGATCGCGGGCGCTCCACGCACGACCATCGTGCGGATCGCATCCGCAACCTCGGCGGCCGTGCGGCACTCGACGTCGACCTCTTCGAGCGGTAGGCGTCGCTGATCGAGGAAGACAACGCTGTCCTCCTCGAGCCGAAGGATCCGCTCAGGCTCGAGCACGCGCGTCGACCCGTACGCGAGCCGGCACCGACCGGCCGAACGCGGAGCGGGCAATCGTGACCACGACGTACGCCGTGCTCGTCCTGACGCAGGTCGCGACACCGATCGGTGGCCGCGTGAAGGCGACGTGCACAGTCAAGGTGTCTGCCACCCGCGCGACGGCTGCGACCTCGGGGTCGCCCGCGCACGGCCGGCCGTCGAGAAACGCCACGACCACGGCGCGATGCGAGAAGTCGACGCCGCCGACTCGGGAGCGCTGCGCCGCCTCGATGCGCGCGCTCCACCTCTGCTCTGCGCGCTTCGACAGCGCCAGGTACCCGATCGGGTCCTGTGCCCCGGTCGGCTCGGCCCCGCCCTTGGCAAGCGGCGACCAACGCAGGCCGGTCGCCGCCGCGGCCAGCGCGACGGCGACGCCTGCGAGCGCCAGGGCGAGGGCGAGCGAGAGGGCTACGGTTGGGGTTAGGTGCCTTCGTCCCACGATGCGAGGTACTTGGCCTGCTCGTCGGTGAGCTGGTCGATCGTGACGCCCATCGTCGCCAGCTTGAGGCGCGCGATCTCCTCGTCGATCTCGGTCGGCACCGGATAGACCTTGTTCTCCAGTGTCGAGGCGTGCTGGACTGCGTACTCCGTCGCCAGCGCCTGGTTCGCGAAGCTCATGTCCATCACGATCGCCGGGTGCCCTTCGGCCGCCGAGATGTTGACGAGGCGCCCTTCCGCGAGCAGGAAGAGCAGCCGGCCGTCCTCGAGCTTGAACTCCTCGACGAAGTTGCGCGCCTCTCGCGTCTCGACGGCGAGCGACCGGAGCGCCGGTATGTCGATCTCGACGTTGAAGTGGCCGGTGTTGCAGATGATCGCCCCGTCCTTCATCACCTCGAGGTGCTGACCCGCGATCACGTGCTTGTCGCCCGTGGCGGTGCAGAAGATGTCGCCGATCTTTGCGGCGTCCGCCATCGGCATGACCTCGAAGCCGTCCATCAGCGCCTCGAGCCCGCGCATCGGATCGACCTCGGTCACGATCACGTGCGAGCCGAGCCCCTTGGCCCGCATTGCGACGCCGCGCCCGACCCAGCCGTAGCCGGCCACCACAAAGCGCTTGCCGGCGAGCAGCACGTTCGTCGCGCGGATGATGCCGTCGATCGTCGACTGACCCGTGCCGTACCGGTTGTCGAAGAAGTGCTTCGTGCGCGCGTCGTTGACTGCGATCACGGGAAACGCAAGCGCGCCGTCGGCCTCCATCGCCTTCAGGCGGATCACGCCGGTGGTCGTTTCCTCCATGCCCGCGATGATGTCGCCGAGTTGCTCGCGCCGAGCGCTGTGGAGGACGCTGATCACGTCCGCGCCGTCGTCCATCGTCAGCTGCGGCTTGTGGTCGACCGCGGCTTCGATGTGGGAGTAGTAGGTGTCGTTGTCTTCGCCCTTGATCGCGAAGACGGCGATATCGAACTCCTCGACGAGCGCGGCGGCGACGTCGTCCTGGGTCGAAAGAGGGTTCGATGCGCACAGCACCACGTCGGCGCCGCCCGCCTTCAGCGTCCGCATCAGGTTGGCCGTCTCGGAGGTGACGTGCAGACAGGCGGAGACGCGGTAGCCGGCCAGCGTCTGTTCACGCTCGAACCGCTCGCGGATCGCCGTGAGGACCGGCATCTGCCGGTCCGCCCACATGATGCGCCGCACGCCCTCGGGGGCGAGCGATAGGTCCTTCACGTCGTAGCGCTTGGTCGTGGCCATAGGTCCTCTCTCGTGATCGCGGGGCAGTGTAGTGGTCAGGCAGCCAGGAGCCGCTCGTGCTTTCGCTGCTCCCATTCGATCCACGAGCGCGCGTCGTCGCCGGCTGCGAGCCAGGCGTCGACCGCCTGCCGCAGGTCCGGCTCGCGCCGCAAGCGCCGTGCGAACGCGAGCTCGGCGAGCTCGACTCCGAAGCGCTGACGCAGCTCGCGAAGCGTCCGGAGGCGGTTCAGCTCGGACAGGCCGTAGAGCCGGTACCCGGCCGCCGTGCGGCGCGGCGCGACGAGCCGCTGCTGCTCGAGGTAGCGCTGCATCCGCGCCGACCAGCCGCTCTCGGCGGCCGCGGCGCTGACCGTGAGGGACTCCTGCACACCCAAACCTTAGCACAGCTGTGTCAACCTTGGCCGCGTGGTGCCCCCTGGGGGACAGA
>JALYLO010000220.1 GCA_030774175.1 Actinomycetota bacterium | reverse complement strand
GTGGTGCGCACCGTCACGAGCCCGGGGCAAACGGTGCGGGAGACCGTGACAACCGCCCCGGCGGCGCCGGCAACGGCCGCGGCGCCCGGGTCGAGCAGCGGGACGGCGTTGAACAACGCCGGCTTCGCGAAGATGCAGGCCGGCGACTTCAGCGGCGCGCTGCCACTGCTCGAGCAAGCCGTGCAGAAGCTCGACGGCACCGGCTCGCTCGACGAGGCGTACGCGAAGTACAACCTCGCGTACACCCGGTTTGCGCTAGGCGATTGCACAGACGTCGGCGCGCTTCTCGATCAGTCGCAGGCGATCGAAGGGCACCGCAGCGAGATCAACCAGCTCCGCAAGGACGCCAGGAAGCAGTGCCCGGAGCCTAAAGACTGAGCCGTGACGCGTACTGCTGCGCGTAGTAGCGCTTGTAATCGCCCGACTTGATCGGCTCCCACCATTCGCGGTTTCGGCGGTACCACTCGACCGTCTCCTCGAGGCCGCCCGCGTCGAACGAGTGAAGCGGCGCCCAGCCCAGATCGCGCAGCTTCGTCGAGTCGACGGAGTAGCGGCGGTCGTGGCCCGGGCGGTCGGCGACGTGGCGCACGAGATCGGGTCGGGCGCCGGTGAGGGTGAGGATGCGGCGCACGACGTCCATGTTCTGACGCTCCTGGCCGCCGATGTTGTAGACGTTCCCTCGCTCACCCCGGAGCAGCGCGATCTTGACCGCTGCGCAGTGATCCTCGAGATGCAACCACTCGCGGCTCTGCTTGCCGTCGCCGTAGACGGGGAGGTGCTCGCCGTCGAGGGCGTTCGTGATGAAGAGCGGCAGGAACTTCTCGGGATACTGGCGCGGACCGTAGGTGTTGGCGCCCCGCGTGACGAGAGCGTCGACGCCGTACGTGCGCACGTAGGCGAGCACCTGCAGGTCGCCGCCGGCCTTCGACGCCGAGTACGGACTCGAGGGGCGGACCGGCGCCTCCTCGGTGCACGGCGCACCGTCGGACGGGATGTCGCCGTAGACCTCGTCGGTCGACACCTGGAGGTGACGCAGTCCGTGCTGACGGGCGTGGTCGAGCAGCACCTGCGTGCCGAGGACGTCGGTGAGAATGAACTCCGCCGGCCCCGTGATCGAGCGGTCGACGTGGGTCTCGGCCGCGAAGTTGACGATCGCTTCACAACCGTCGGCGACCCGCGCGACGACGTCGGGGTCTGCGATGTCGCCCTCGTGGAACTCGTGCTCGACGCCCTCGAGGTTGGCGCGGTTGCCCGCGTAGGTGAGCTTGTCGAGGACGACGACCTGATCGCCGGACTCGCCCAGACGGCGGGCGAACTGCGAGCCGATGAAGCCCGCACCACCGGTCACGAGCACGCGCATGGGCCACAGGCTACCGTCCCTCCGTGTCGACGAGGCGCTGGGTCACGGTTGCGGTCGTCGCCGCGTGCGCGTCGCTCTTCGGCTGGGAATGGGCGGCCGCGCCGCGGGTCCACGCCGACGCCAGAGTGGAACGGCAGCTGCGGACGGTGGTCGGCCGCCCCTACCTGGGGAGCAGCTTCGAAGGGCTGCTGCTGCGCACCGTGCGCCCCTTTCTCTACAGCGACTGCCTGCCCGGCCGACCGCATGTCGTGCCGTGCACCTGGGTGCGCGTCGAGAACGGCAGCGTGACGGGCAGCGACAGCGCCCAGGTCGGACGAGCCGTCAGGGACCTGCGCCCAGTCGGCTGAGGCACTCCCGCAGGCCGTCGCGCCAGTGCGGCAGCTCGGGCGCCCCGCGCTCGCTGCGCAGCACCGAGTACGCCGGCCGCGGCGCGCGTGCGTCGAACGTCGCGGTCGTGATGCGGCGTACCCGACTCGCGAGACCCGCCTCCTCGAAGATCGCTTCGGCGAAGTCGGCCCAGCTGCACTCGCCCGCCGCGGCCACGTGGTACGTGCCGTACGGGAGCGACATGATCTGCTTCGTCGCCTCCGCAAGATGCCCGACGTACGTCGGACAACCGCGCTGGTCGTCGACGACGGCCACCTCGCTCCTCTCGGCGCCGAGGCGCAGCATCGTCCGCACGAAGTTCTTCGACGTCGGGCCGAAGAGCCACGAGCTGCGCACGATCCACGCGTCGTCTCCGGCAGCCGCCTCGCCATGGAGCTTCGTGCGCCCGTACGCCCCGAGCGGCGCGGGCGGGTCCGACTCGACGTACGGCTCGCGCTTCCTTCCGTCGAACACGTAATCGGTCGACCAGAGGATGAGCGGCGCCCCGAGCGACGCCGCATGCTGCACCCCGCCGACGTTCACGGCCGCGGCGCCCTGGGGATCGTCCTCCGCAGCGTCGACGTCCGTCCAGGCCGCGGTGTGCAGGACGAGCTCCGCCCGAAGGCCCGGGGGCGGAGGGTGCGTGACGTCCCATTCCGCCCGCGTCAGCGGAACGGCGTCTGGGAACACCTCCGCCAGCGCGCGGCCGAGCTGGCCGTCGGCGCCGGTGATCAGGATGCGGCGGCCCTGTCCCGCTGCGAGAGGATCGGCGATCGCGTGCTCCAGAGGTCGACGACGCGGGGGTCGTTCCACGCCAACCCGCGTTCGTCCGGACCGGCGGGGTCGTACTCCTCGGTGACGAAATAGCAGAAGAGA
>JALYLO010000219.1 GCA_030774175.1 Actinomycetota bacterium | reverse complement strand
CGGCACCGAGGTACGCGAGTCGAAGGGCGAGAAGACGAAGGTGCGCGTCTGCAGGCGCGCCGACTGCGGGCAGGTGATCGACAAGTAATGAGTACAGCGACCGAGACATACGTGCCGCGTATGAAGCTCGCCTACGAGGAGGAGATCCGCCCGCGCCTGCAGGAGGAGCTCGGCCTCTCGTCGACGATGCAGGTGCCGCGCCTCCAGAAGATCACCCTCAACATGGGCGTCGGCGACGCGAAGACCGACGCGAAGCAGCTCGACGCCGCGATCGAGGAGTTGACGACGATTGCCGGCCAGCGCGCGCAGATGCGTCGCGCGCGCAAGTCGATCGCAAGCTTCAAGCTCCGCGAGGGGATGCCTATCGGCGCACGCGTGACGCTGCGCGGTGCGCGGATGTACGAGTTTCTCGACCGGCTCGTGTCGATCGCGCTGCCGCGGATTCGCGACTTCCGCGGGCTCAACCCCGGCTCGTTCGACGGACGCGGGAACTACTCGCTCGGCATTCGCGAGCAAGTCATCTTTCCGGAGATCAACTACGACGACGTTCAGCAGGTGCGCGGCCTCGACGTCGCGATCACGACGACGGCCGAGACGGACGAGCAGGCGCGGGCCCTCCTGGGCGCGCTCGGTCTGCCGTTCGCCGCGACAGGGAGAGAGAACTAGACGATGGAGGAACTGATGGACTTCAAATGGCCCTCTAAGTCACACCAGGACGCGTAGCGTGGCGAAGAAGTCTCTTGTGGTCAAGCAGGCCCGCCCGCAGCGGTACAAGGTGCGGAACTACACGCGCTGCAACCGGTGCGGCCGCCCGCGCGCGGTGTTCAAGAAGTTCGGCCTGTGCCGGATCTGCCTGCGCGAGCTCGCCCACCAGGGCGTCATCCCGGGCATGACGAAAAGTTCGTGGTAACCGCCGTGAAAAATGCTGCGCATTTACCACGAGTTGAGTTTGTCCCTTCGCTTCGCTCGGGAGAGGTGATGAACCGATGATGACGGATCCCGTAGCCGACATGCTCACGCGCATCCGCAACGCCAACAAGGCGATGCAGCAGCACGTCGAGATGCCGACCTCGCGCCTGAAGGTCGAGATCGCGCGCGTGCTGAAGGAAGAGGGCTACATCAAGGACTTCACGATCAGCAAGGGCGAGGCGTTCGATACCCTGGTCATCGAGCTGAAGTTCGGGCGAAACCGCGAGCGGGTCATCTCCGGCCTGAAGCGCGTGTCGAAGCCCGGGCGCCGCGTCTATGCCCGCAAGGACCGCCTCCCGCGCGTCCTCGGCGGGATGGGCACGGCGATCATGTCCACGTCGTCCGGACTCGTGACGAGCCGAACCGCAGAGGAGCGCGGCATCGGCGGCGAGGTCCTCTGCTTCATCTGGTAGCGAGCCCATGAGTCGCATCGGAAAAAGGCCAATCGAAGTTCCTGCGGGCGTCACCGTCACGGTCGACCCTGGCCGTGTAATGGTGAACGGTCCGTTGGGGACATTGCAGCAGCAGGTGCCTCAACGCATGCAGATCGACCACATCGACGACACGATTACCGTGACGCGGCCGACCGAGCGCGGCGAGGACCGGTCGCTGCACGGCCTGACGCGCACGCTGATCGCGAACATGGTCGAGGGCGTGACGAAGGGCTTCGAGAAGCGCCTCGAGATCCAGGGCGTCGGCTACCGCGCGTCGCTCAAGGGGACCGACCTCGAGCTCAACGTCGGCTACTCGCACTCCGTGCTGGTGAAGCCGCGCGAGGGAATCACGTTCGAGGTGCCCGTCCCGACGCAGGTCGTCGTCAAGGGAACGGACAAGCAGGTCGTCGGCCAGACGGCCGCGGAAATCCGCGCCGTCCGCCGGCCCGAGCCGTACAAGGGCAAGGGGATCCGCTACGAGGGCGAGTACGTCCGCCGCAAGGTCGGAAAAAGAGCATGAAAATGCTGTCGCATTTTCATGCTCTCGGGTTTGTACTTCGCTGCGCTCGTAGAAGGCAGCGGTAAGTGCCAGTTCTAACCACACGCGAGGCGCGCGAGCGCCGCCATCGCCGCATCCGCGGCAAGGTGGCGGGGACGGTCGAACGGCCGCGCCTCGTCGTCTTCCGCTCCAACCGCGGCATCGAGGCGCAGCTCGTCGACGACGCGACCGGACGCACGGTCGCAGCGGCGTCGTGGCTCGGCCTCGCCAAGT
>JALYLO010000218.1 GCA_030774175.1 Actinomycetota bacterium | reverse complement strand
GACCCAGCCCGTACCAACCTGGCGGTCGTACGAGCGCGCCGACGAGCTGCTCGCGGTGCTCGGCGTTCAGTCCGAGCTGCCGGTGGACTGGTACGACCTCGGCCCGTCGCACGTCTACATCGCCCTGACGTCGCCCGACGACGTCGCCGCGCTCAAGCCGAACTTTCAGGAGCTCATCGACTTCCAGCCAGGCGTCAACTGCTTCGCCCCGCTCGATGGACACTGGAAGACCCGCATGTTCGCCCCTGCGAGCGGCGTTCCTGAGGATCCCGCGACGGGGTCCGCGGCCGGTCCTCTTGCCGTGCATCTGCTCCGTCATGGACGCATTGCATCTGGTGATGAGATCGAGATCGAGCAGGGCGCTGAGCTGCGGCGACCCTCGCGCCTTTACGCGCGCGCTTTCGGCACGCCCGACGAGATCGAGCGGGTCGAGGTCGGAGGCAGTGCTGTCGTCGTCGCGCGCGGCGAGTTCAGGCTTCCGTGAACGAGACGGCTTCGATCTCCGGCAGCTCGACGGTCAGCGCGCGCCAGAAGATCCCGCCGTTCTCCGACACGTGGAGCCGGTTGCGCGACGCGTAGACGATCAGGTCGGGGTCGTCCTCGGCGATTGCGACTGCCTTTCCAGGAGGAAGTCCTCCGCCCAGCTCGCGCCACGTGACACCCGCGTCGTGCGAGACGAGCAGCGGCGGCTTGCGGTCGACGACGGCGACGATCGTCGACCCTTCCGCCGCCGCCGCAACCACTCGCGGGAGAATCAGAGCCGGCGGCTCGGAGCCACTTGCGTCGAGGTCTGTCGGTTCGATCTCCTCCGTTTCGAGATCGACGGCGAACACTCCGTACTCGGTCTGGACGACGGCTTTCATCGCAAGGATGCTCCCACGACCGACGTCGCGCGGCGGGCGGCTGCCCCCGGTGAGTGGCCGGCGGCGCGCGAGACGAGATACGCCGCGGCGAACGCGTCGCCTGCGCCCGTCGGGTCGCGCGCCAGCGGTCGTGCCGGAACGCGTATCTCGCGCCCGTCTGCGTAGACGATCGAGCCGCGCGAGCCGAGCGTGACTATGCGCTCGGGAACGTCGACGTCGCCGACGATCGCGGCCTCTTCCTCGGCGAGCTTCAGGATCGACACGTGTCGCAGGAGCTCGGGGTCGAAGTCGGCATCGAGCTGAAGCGGTCCGACTTCCCGGCGGCGCACCAACCCCTGTCCGTCGAGGAGGAGGCGCCGGTCGCGCCCGAGTTCGGCGAGCGTCTCCGCGGGGAAGTCGGAACGCAGGAGCGGTGCGACGTGCACCCAGCGAACGCGCCGGTCGACGGCACGCGCGTCGTGCGGCGTCCACGCGTCGCCGATCGCGTCGACGGTCATCACGCGAGTCTCGCCGTCGTACTCGAAGCTGAAGGCAGTCGTGTGGCTGCCGCGAAGCACTTGAAGCGGAATGCCGAGCACGGCAAGACGCGGCAGGAGGAAGCGCCGGTCCGCGTCTGCGCAACGCGCGACAATCGTGCCGCGTGCGGCGAGCAGGCGCAGGGCGCGCGCCGCGTGGTAGGGGCCGCCGCCGATGCGCGGTGGCGCGCCCGCGATGCGGTCGAGCGACAGGTTTCCGACGACGGCGATCACGCCGTCGGATTCTCAACTCTCTGCGGCCTGAAGGACGCCGCGTCGCGCGAACAGTCCGACCAGAGAAGCGAGCGCGAACGACAGCGCGAAGCTCGGCAGCGACGCGCCTACCTGGGAGTCCAGCGGGTGCAGCTTGCCGAGGAAGTTCGTCCAGAAGCCGAGATCCTGCGACTGCGCGAGCCACTCGTAGAGCGCGAAGCCACACAACCATGCGGCGATCATCGCGGGGCGGAACGCAGGACCGACGAAGACATCGTCGCGCGTGTAGTGCATTCCGTGTCGGATCCAGTCGGCGAGCAGGACGCCGAACAACGGGACGAAGAATGCACCGAGGAGGTAGAGGAACTGCGCGTAGTTCGTCAGATCGAACGACAGCGCCCCGGCCGTGGCGACGACGGAGCAAGCGACGATGAGCACGCGTTGCGAGACATTCGGGAAGAAGTTTTGCAACGAGACGGCGGTTGAATAGACGTTCGCGAACGCCTCGTCCGTCTCGTCGACGGTCAGCGCCAGCAGCGCAAGGAAGCTCGCGACGCCGCCCGCCGCGATCGTCGTCAGGACGTCGACGGGGCCCTGAATCGACGGATGCGAAAGCACGAGGATCGCGCCGAAGCCGAACTGAAACAGCGTGGGGAAGAGGTAGCCGAGCCCCGCGCCCCAGAACGCGGCCCGCCGTCCGGTCGAGAAGCGCGTGTAGTCCGCGACGAGCGGGATCCACGACACGCTCAGCGCGATGATCAAGTCCATCCCCGCAAAGAACGGTCCGCCCTGGCCGCCGCTGGACCACAGCTGGTGCACGTGGCCGTGCGCGGGGATCCACCAAGCGAGGTAGACGATCGACGCGAGGACCGCCCAGATCGCGAACTTGCGAACGAAGCGGCGCACGAAGCCGATCGGCCCGAGCAGCGCGAGCGCTGTTGCGACACCGCCGAAGAGCAGTTTCCAGAACCACAGGGCTTCGAAGCCGAACGCGCGGTCGGCAAGCGCCGATGCGGCGCTCGCGATGATGATCAGCTCGAACGTCGCCCAGCCGAGGCATTGCAGGACGTTGAGCCCGGTCGCAAGGTACGAACCGCGCTGCCCGAGCGGCGCACGCTGCAGCACCATGGTCGGCACACGCGCGTCGGCGCCGATCAACGCCGCTGTTGCGAGCATCGTGTTCCCGATCAGGCCGCCGGCGATCGTCGCGAGGACCGCCTGCTTCAGCGAGAGGCCGAGGTACGCCGCCGAGACGAGAACGAGGATCGAGATCCCGAGGTTCGTCCAGAGCAGGAACGTGTCGAGGGTGCCCAGCACCCGCAGGCGCTCGGGCACCGGCTCGACTCCCCACTGCGGCGTCTGCATCTCTTGCGCTCCCTTCGCTCGTGCTAGCGAGATCAGGTTCGACGGGTGTGATCTCAGCCCCGCAGGGCACCCCGGCGCCGTGCAGCGTACCAACGGTTCTTCGGCGTAGGCAGGGGTCCGTCCGCTGCCGAGAAACTCCTAGCGCATGAGGCGTTTGCTTCTCTTCGTCCCGGTCGTCCTGCTGCTCGTCGCCGGCTGCGGCGGAGATCCAAGCGTCCAGCAGACCCCGCCGACGTCGACCGCTCCGCCCGCGACGACGACCGCGGCGACAACGACGGCGGAGCCGCCGATGACGCTAGAACTGTTCTTCCTGGCGCCCGACGGGCAGCTCGTCGCCTCGTCTCGGAAGGTCGAGCAGACACAGACGCCCGGTGCGGCGACGCTGCACGAGCTGATGAACCCCGAAGACGGCACGACGACGCAGGTCCTCGACGGTCTGAAGCTGACGATCGACAATGGCCGGGCGCATGTCACAGGCGCGGCGATCAACCAGGCGGCGCTCGCCCAGCTCGTCTACTCGCTGACGACGTTCCCGACCGTGAAGAGCGTCAACGGAAAGACGCGCGCCGACGTCGAGGCCTTTGCGCCGACGATCCTCGTCGAGCATCCGGCTGCTCACGAGGCGGTCACGAGCCCCTTGCACGTCACCGGCACGGCGAACACGTTCGAGGCGACGTTCAACTACCGGCTCGAGGACGCGAGCGGAAAGCTGCTCGCGAAGGATTTCGTGACCGCAACGTCCGGCACGGGAACGCGCGGGACTTTCGACTTCAGCGTCCCGTTCACGGTCGACTCTGCGCAGGAAGGCATCCTTGTGGTCTTCGAGCTGTCCGCCGAGAACGGCTCGGTGATCCACGAGCGCCGGATCCCGCTGCGTCTGATGCCGTAGCATCCGTGTCGTGGCGCTTGGGCTCAAGGACCTCGTGCAGCAGGCTCGGCAGGCTGCCAACGAGATTTCTCCGGAGGTCGCGCACAAGGCGATCGACCAGGGCGCGTTGGTGCTCGACGTCCGCGAGTCGGGTGAGTTCCGCGAGCGGCACGTTGCGCGCGCGAAGAGCGTGCCGCGCGGATTGCTCGAACTGAAGGCCGCGACGGATTCGCCGGTGAGCGATCCGGAGCTCACCGGTCATCGTGAAGAGCGCGTCGTCGTCTACTGCACGAAATCGCCAAGCGCTCGTTCGCTGTTCGCCGCGCAAACGCTGGCGATGCTCGGTTATACGAACGTAAGCGTGCTCGAGGGCGGCCTGAACGCGTGGGGCGAGGCCGGGCTGCCGATGGAGGAAGGGCCGTAGCCCACTCCTTCGCGATTCGCGAAGTGCAGCAGCGCCTTGCCGCCGGGAGCGGCGGCTACGAGATCGTGCACCGGTCGCCCGGCCTGGAGCTCGGCGTGTACGTGCTTTGCGCGCCCGAGCCCGACACCCAGCAGCCGCATGCCGACGACGAGGTGTACGTCGTCCTCGAGGGACGTGGAACGCTCGAGGTCGAGGGTCAGAGCTTTCCCGTCGCCGACGGCGACGCGCTCTTCGTCGAGGCCGGCGCTGAGCACCGCTTCACCGGTTATGAGTCGCTCAGCCTGCTCGTGATCTTCACGCGGCCTGACTGATTCGCCGCACGACGCTTACGATGTCGATCGGCGTGCTGGTATCGACGACGATGAGCTCGCCCTTGAGCTCGAACGGCCGCCACTCTGCGGCTTTCAGCCGCTCGCCGAGGGTCACTCTCTTCACAGCGTGGTTGTGTCCAGGATGGCGCTCGCGCCGGGCATAGCGGTCGAGCAGGACGTGATCCGGCGCAGTGCACGAGATCTGCACGATGCGCGCGGCCGGCAACCCTCTGAACGGATCGGCGCGGTTGAAGTTCGTCTCGAGGATGCAGTCTGTTCCGGCCTCCAGCAGGCGGCGCGCGACGACGAAGAGCACCTCATAGGAAGCGGAGCCGAGTCGACTCGACCACTCGACATCGCCTGTGCCGAGCGTGTCATACAACGCCTCCTTGATGTCGTCGCGGTTGATCAGGGGCAGCCCGAGCTCGGCCGTCATCGCGCGCGCGAGCGTCGTCTTGCCTGTCCAGGTGCCCCCCTGTAACGACGACGAGAGGGGCAGGGCGTGATCGGACATCTTGCTGGAGAGGCTCGCACAAGCGAGCATCCACTCGTGGAGGAGTGGCGGCGAAGCGATGCCACGCTTATCCTGGAAGTACTCGCCCGTCTGGATGAGCATGTGCTCGAGGTCGGGCGGCACGTCGTTCGTATTCGATCGCTACTCGAGGACGAGGATGGCGAAGAAGAAGAGGAAGAAGATAACTCTGAGCCGTGAGTTCTACGAGCGGCACGAGTGGATCCAACGCAACATCGCCGAGCGCCTCGCGGAGCACAAGCGGCTGCGCGAGGACCGCTCCAAGTGAGATTACGCCGCTAAGAGCCGCCTGAGCACGAAGGGAAGGATCCCGCCGTGCCGGAGGTACTCGCGCTCCTGCGGCGTGTCGAGGCGGACGCGCGCGTTGAACTCCTTCTCATCCGCGCGAACGGTCACCTCACG
>JALYLO010000217.1 GCA_030774175.1 Actinomycetota bacterium | reverse complement strand
CCGGTGGCAAGTCGCTCCTCAGTCCCAGTGACGACCTCGCCCGTCGTGACCCCGATCCGGCCCTCGACGCCGAGCTCGGGGAAGGCGTCGCGCATCTCGACCGCCGCCCGCACTGCGCGCAGCGCGTCGTCCTCGTGCAGGACGGGAACCCCGAATACGGCCATGACCGCGTCACCGATGAACTTCTCCACGGTGCCGCCGTGGCGTTCGACGATCGACTTCATGCGCTCGAAGTAGTGGGCGAGCAGGGCGCGCAGCGGTTCCGGGTCGAGCTTCTCGCCGAGCGCGGTCGAGCCGCTGACGTCGCAGAAGAGCACCGTGACGGTCTTGCGCTGCTCGCGTGCGGCAGGGGCGTCGGTCAGGGCGCCGCCGCAGGCGTTGCAGAAGCGTGCGTCGTCGGGGTTCTCGCGGCCGCAGCTTACGCAGGTCGGCACCAGGCCAGTTTAGGGGTCCCCGCGCATCAACCTCTCGCGCTGGGTCTCGGCATGTGTCTACGCGCGGTGGGCGTGTCCGTCCGGTCGCGGCGAGTGGTCGGGGTTCGCGAGTCGGTGCCATGTCGCTCGCGGATTGCCGGCGCCCGTCGCCGCGACTGCGAGGGCGTACATGCCGACGGCGGACCCGATGATCATCGAACTGGGTGGGAGTGTTGGGAAGATGTAGCTGAGGGTGAGTCCGATCCAGACCGATCCGACGGCGAGGATGGCGGAGAGGAGGAGGCAGCGGAAGGGGTTGGTGCTGAGCCTGTGTGCGGCGCCGGCTGGGGCGGCGAGGAGGCCGAGGAGGAGTAGGGCGCCGACGGCCTGGGTGGCTTGTGCGGCGACGAGGCCGAGGAGGGCGAGGAAGCCGAGTCCGAGTGCGCGCACGGGCACGCCCTGGGCTGCGGCGACCGCGGCATCGAGAGAGGCGAAGAGCAGTGGTCGCGCGATCGTCAACAGCGTGAGGCTCGCCACGATGGCGAGGGCGACGGAGACTCTGACGTCGGTGCCGCTGAGCCCGAAGATCGAGCCGAAGAGGACTCGGACGCCTGCGGTGCCGTTGCCGGCGCTGCTCTTGGTGGTGAAGATCGAGAGGAAGAGGACGCCAAGGCCGAGTGTCCAGGCGAAGACGGAGCCGATGACGACGTCGTCGGCTTGCGCGCGAGTGCCGAGCGCGCCGAGGAGGAGGCCGCCGAGAATGGTTGCGGCGAAGAGGCCGGTGCGGATGTCGAGCCCGAGGACTGCGGCGGCGAGGGCGCCGGTGAAGGCGACATGGCTGAGGGCGTCGCCTGCGAAGACCTGGGCGCGGAGGACGACGAAGTAGCCGACGAGGCCGCAGGCCAGTCCGACGAAGCTGCCGGCGATGAGCGCGTTGCGCATGAACTCGTGCGCGAACATCAGGCGGGCTCCGGCGCGAATGTGCGCACCCCTCGGCCGGCTGCGAGAACTCCGACGAGGCGGACAAGGACATAGAGCGCGAAGGAGAGCGAGGTGACGTAGAACCCGACCGGATAGATCGAGAAGTAGGCGAGGGCCAACCCGAGCCAGGTGACGGCGAGTGCGATCGCGACCGAGAGAGCGATCCCGAGGGCGGGGCGCGCGGTGAGCCGGTGAGCCGTCGCGGCCGGCGTGACGAGCAGCGCGAACACGAGCAGCGCCCCCGTGATCTGGCTCGTCTCCGCGACCGAGAGTCCGAGTACGAGCAGGAAGCCGAAACCAAGCAGGCCGACCGGAACACCGGCAGCGCGCGCGACGTCGGCGTCGACCGAGGCGAAGAAGAGCGGCCGCGCGGCGGCGGCGACCAGGGTGACGCCGGCGACCGCAACGGCGAACAGCACGGTGACCTGCCCGCGCGTGATGCCGAGGAAGGTGCCGAAGAGCAGCGAGTCGAGGCCGTTGAGCACCCCGTGGTAGAGGCTGACGAAGAGGAAGCCGAGCGCGAGCGCGAGCGCTTGCAGCGATCCGATCGCGGCCGACTCGGCACCGAGGCTCCTGCGTGAGCCGGCGATTCCGGCGAGCGCGAGCGCGCTGAGCCCGCAGAAGCTGAAGTAGCCGAGCGCGACCGGAAGGCCGGCAAGGCTTGCGGCCGCAGCGCCGGGGAAGGCGATCACCGAAAGGCTGTGCCCGGCGAAGGCCTGCCGGCGGAGGACCATGAACCAGCCGGTGACGCCGGCCATCACGGCGACGATCGTGCCCGCCTCGAGGGCGTTGACCATGAACGGGAAAGAGACGAGCTGCTGAAGATCGGTGACCGGGTTCCAGGACAGTCCCTGGAAGAGCGCGGCTTCAACCATGCGCGTGACGGCCGCCGTGCACGAACGGCGCCTCGGGTTGTCCGACGACGACGAGCCTGCCGTCGGATGCGCGCAGCACCTCGATCGGTGCGCCGTAGAGACAGCTGAGCGTCGCGCTCGAGATCACCTGCTCGGGCGGCCCTGCGACGGCGGTGCCGCCGGCGATGTAGACGACCCGGTCGAGATAGCTGAGGATCGGGTTGATGTCGTGAGCGACGAGCAGAACGGCCACGCTCTCGTCCCGGCAGATGCGGCGCACGAGCGCGGCGACGGCGGCTTGATTGGGGAGGTCGAGGCTGTCGAGCGGCTCGTCGAGCAGCAGCAGTCCGGGGCGGCGGACGAGCGCCTGCGCGATCAGCAGCCGTTGCTGCTCGCCGCCCGACAGCTCGCCGATCGGCTTGCGTGCGTAGCCGGTGGCATCGACGAGCTCGAGCACCTCGTCGATCCGCGCGGCCTCGCGGGCCCGACTCGGCAGGCCCGGAATGGGGATGCCCCAGCGGGCGCCGTCGAGTCCGAGCTTGACGATGTCTCTGCCGCGGATGCGCGTGCCTGCGTCGAAGTTCCGGCGCTGCGGCAGGTAGCCGATCCGGTCGTTCGCCTCGCCCGGCGGCCTGCCCAGCACAGAGCCTCGTCCGACGGCGAGGGGGAGCAGGCCGAGCACGGCCTTGATCAACGTCGACTTGCCCGCCCCATTGGGGCCGAGGATCGCGACGAACTCGCCGTGCTCGATCGACAGCGAGAGATCGCTCCAGATCGTCCGGCCGCCGAGGCGGACGGCGGCGCGCTCGAAGGCGACCGCCGTTTGTTCGCGAGGGCTTGCCGCGGTGACACTGCCGCCTGGCTTTTGCTGGTCGAGTGCGGCTGCCGGCACCGACCGTCTCACCGGGCCGTAGCCTTCGCGAGCGCGGCGGCGAGCGTTTCCAGTTGGCGCGACTGCCAGCCCTGGAAGCTGCCTCGGGCGGGCGTGAGTGTCTCGGTGATCGTGGTGACGCGAATCCCCTTCTTGCGCGCGGCGTCGGTGATCCTCTGGACGTCGGGGGTGCTGTTCTGGCTGTTGAAGACCCAGACCTTGATCTGCTTGCGGGCAATCTGGCGATCGATGGTGGTCTTGTCGGCGGCAGCCGGCTCTGTTCCCTCACTGATCGCCTTCAGAAACGACGCGGGCGTCAGCAGCTTCAGCCCGAGTGCTTGGGCGAGCGGCGCGAAGATGCTCTCCGAGGCACCGACCGGAACTCCGTCGTACGTGCGCTTGATCGTGGCGATCAGCCGCTTGTACTGCGCCAGAGCGCGCGTCTCGAAGCGCGCCTGCTGCTGGGCGAAGAAACCGGCGTCTTTCGGGTCGAGCTTCGTGTAGTCGCGAACGATCTGCCCGATCACCTTCTGCACATCGGTCGGCGAGTACCAGCGATGCGGGTTCCCGCCCGGCTTGATCCCGACCAGGTCGCCGACAGTGAGGACGACGCGCCCGTGCACAGGGTTGGCGGAGATCAGCTTTCCCGCCCAAGGGTCGTAGCCGACCCCGTTCACGATCGCCAGCTTTGCGCCGGCCATCGTTCGGGCGTCGGCGGCGGTCGGCTCGTAGTCGTGCGGGTCGGTCGCCGGGCTCGTGATCACGCTCGTGACCTGAACCCGGTCGCCGCCGAGCTGGGAGGCGATGCTGCCCCAGAAGTTCTCCGCCGCCACCACCCGCACGCCGCTGCCTGTCGGTGCAGCCTCGACCGACGAGAACCCGATACCGGCGCCGACGAGCGCGAATGCAGAAAGCAGGACAGCGACCAGAACCTTGCGCATGCGAAACTGAGCCTCCGTTTTGGGGGAGTGGAGCCGTTTTGGGGGAGTGGAGCGTCAGGGATGACTATACGCTAACGATACTCATTCCCGCTCTTCTTTTATACGAGAGGCGCTATCATTAGCGCCATGGCCGAACCGTCCCCTGGCAGCTCCTGGACGGAGACGACTATCGCCTCGCTGCGCTCGAGGGGACATCGCAACGGTGGCGCACGCCGGGCGGTCATCGAACTGCTTGGCCGCCAGCAGTGCTGCCTGACCGCGCAAGAGATCTTCGACCAGTTGCGGGCTGAAGGCCGCCGCGTCGGCACCGCGAGCGTCTACCGCGCCCTCGAACAGCTGACCAAGGACGGCTTCGTTCAGCGAATCGATGTCGGCGCAGGCACGGCACGTTTCGAGCCGATCCATGCAGACGGCGAGCACCATCATCACCTCGTCTGCGACGACTGCGGCAAGGTCGAGGCGTTCGCCGACGACGAGCTCGAACGCGCGCTGCGCAAGGTCGAAGGAAAAACCGGCTACACGGTCGCCGGCCACGACGTCGTTCTCCGCGGGGCCTGCGACGA
>JALYLO010000216.1 GCA_030774175.1 Actinomycetota bacterium | reverse complement strand
ACGCTTGGCGGGATTGCGACCACCCCTCCCGACAGCAGGTAGAGCGTGCGGCGCCACCCGTCGGCCGGTGGCTGAGCGGTGGGCCGGAGCATCCGCTCGGGCGTGAAGTCGGCGGCGGTCAGACGGGCTGGACGCGGACCGACACCAGCGTGGGCTTCCGGCCGGTCGCCGTTCGCTGCAAAGGCTGCGCTTCGCGCCGACTCGGCGATCGGCACGACGTCGTCCTCCCGCGGCGACAGCGATTGGAGGTCGCGTCGCTCAGCGCTCATCAGCCCGTGCGTTCCGTCGATTTGCGGAAATACGAATCCCGCAGATCAGAGGCGTATCCTGCGATGCGGTCGATCCACGGATGACACGACGATGACTCTCGAACAGACAGCGGTTGCCCGACTTCTGCAGGAGCGCCGCGAGGCGGCGGGCTATTCGCGCGCCAGGCTGGGGAAGATCATTGGCATCAGCGCCGGCACGATCGAGGGCTGGGAGCTGGGCCGCGTCGGGCGGCCTCCGTTCCATGAGGTCATGCGCATCGCCTCCTTTCTGCGGATCCCGCTCGAGGACATCCAGCGAGCCGTCTTCGCCGACTCCGGCACGGTGCCGGACGCCGACGAGCATCCGGGCACGCCTGAAAGAAAGAAAGCTGGGCGGAAGAAGCGCCTCGGAGCCGTGCCCCTGCTTGAGGCCGCCTTCCGGCTCTATGGGTGGCGGGACGAAAGCGACGCGGCCGAGGCGCTGGGAGTCACCCCCGCAAAGGTGCGGGCCTGGCGCCGTGGCAACGAGCGCATGGACATCGCCCAGCACATGGCTTTGACGACCACAGTGAATGTCGCGCTCGTGGACGCAATGAAGTCGGGCAAGGCACGGAATGCTGATTTGTCCGCCGCCGCTGAAGCGCTCGGCGTACGCCCTACGTCGTAACTCGTTGACCAGCCTGACGCCGTTCAAGACGCCAGCAGCGCATACGGTCGGCGGTCGGGAGGCGCGGTGTCGTTCGAGTCTCATCACGCCGCCTCGGTTGGGTCGTCGAGCGCGTCCTCGACGAGCGCTGCGAGTTCGTCACCAGCCTCTTCGACGAGTTCCTTCAGGCGCCCCTGCGTCCGTTCGTCGATCCAGTCGAACCCCTGCACGATGGCGAGCTGGAACGTTTGGAGGTCGGCGTTCCTCCGCTGCAGCCTCTCGTTGGCGAAATGCAGCTCCTCGCGGGCGCGCTCGGACTTGGCCAGCGCCCGCTCGCACACGTCACGAGAGCGGACCTCGGCACGAACCGCCGTGCAGGCCCTGACTGCCATAACAAGTGCGATGAGAGCCGTGAAGGCCAAGCCGACCATCCCGACGATCTTTTGGCCCATCTCGACCCCGTAGATGGCGACAGCAAGCGCCACGACGGACGAAGCGAGGGTCGCGGAAAGCAGTGAATGAGATCCGAGAGACGGCGCTGCGCGAGCGGGGGCGTGAGCTGACGCCG
Organism: Actinomycetota bacterium; assembly: GCA_030774175.1. The sequence goes on along the minus strand of JALYLO010000216.1, from coordinate 2,046 downwards.
CTCGCTCACGTCTCGCGAGCTTGGCTGCACCAGTTCGGGTCTCGAGATCGAGCTGGTCAGCCGGATCGGGCTCCGCACGCGCTCCTGTCGCTCGCATCGACACGCCCGCAGCTTGCCGGGGCGAGGTCGCCAATCACTCGCCACGAACTCGCCACGAACTCGCCACGCGCGCAACTCAAGGCGAGGAGCGTCGTGAAGACCGCGTGCGAGCTATTGGCGACCTGCGGACACGCCGCGGTCAGAGCAGGCGGAGGAGCGTCGTCTCGGCCCGGTCGTGTCGGCGGCCTCGGAGGCACGCAAGCGCGGCGGCGGCAAGCTGGATCTCGTTGATCCGCACCTCGCGTCCCTCCAGGGCGAGCCGCGCGAGCCACCGCACGGCGGCCGGCTCGAACTTCGGCGAGCCGGCCCTCGCGTACAGCACAACGAGAGAGAGCGCGTGGATCAGACTCAGCCGTCCCATCTCGCGCGCCGCCATCTCGGCCTGCTGAACCTGTCCGCGGTCACAGGCGCGCTGGAACCGTCCGGACGCCGAGCCCTGACTCGTCACGAACAGATGTTCGCACGGACCGGGGCGGCGCGCGAGCCGAAGGTTTCGTCCTCGGCCCGGCCTACGCTGGTAGGCATGTCACTACGGCTCATGACTGCGGCCGTGATTGCCGCACTGGCCCTGGGCGCGGTCAACTTGCAAGCCGGAACCGCGTTATCACCCGGCGCAGGCGTCGTCGCTGCCGTGTACGACGGGGACACGCTTACGCTCCGCGACGGGCGCCGCATCCGCCTCGTCCAGATCGACACGCCTGAGCTCGGCAGCGGCGAGTGCTACTCGCGGGCGGCGCGTAAGGCCCTCCTCAACCTCGCGCCGCCCGGCGGCCGCGTCGTGCTCGAAGTCGATGTCGCTCTCGACAGGGTTGATCGCTACGGACGTCTCCTCCGTTACATCCGCCGCAGCGGATCGAACGTGAATCTGGAGCTCGTCCGCCGTGGCGCGGCGACGCCTTACTTCTATGGCGGCGATCGCGGGCGCTACGCTTCTCGGCTCATGACTGCAGCTCGCGCGGCGAAAGCCGCGAAGCGCGGCCTCTGGGGAGCGTGCCCCGGCACGAGGCTTGACCCGTACGCTCCCGCCGCGACCGGGAAGCGCCGCGGCACGTAAGCAGCGAACGTTCAGCGATGCCACGAAGCCGCCCTCTCTCGTCGGCGTGCGCAGGGTCGAGCCGTTGCGGGCGACGCCAGAGTGGCCAACTCGACCGGTCGAGACGGCGCGCGTTTTGCCCGCATCGTCTGTGCGTGCTCCGAGCCGATGCACCGAGCCATAGTGGCTCGAGCCAGGTCCGTTTTCGTCACTAGCCGGCGGCGGCCGCCGGCGCAATCATCTCGAAGGTGAGCGGCGCCAAGCTTCGTTGCGTCGAGTGCGAAACGAGCCCAGATGCGAGCGCGCGAGGTTGGCAGGGCCACCTTGTCGACGTCGACGACGACGGCGAGGACGAGGTTGTCTTCTACTGTCCGCGCTGCGCCGCCCGTGAGTTCGGCGGTCGTCGACGCGGTCTGTAGCTCGGGCACCTCCGCGACTCTCGACAGCTGCGATCACACCCGCCGCTGTCCGCGCCCCGACCTCGAGACAGCGGAGTTGCTCGGGCATCGCGGCACGGGCTCTGTTCGCACGGTACCCTCGCAGGGAGTCCACCTCCACACACCGGGGCGATGCAGCCGCCGTCGTCGAAGCCCGTTACCTTCCGCGTCGCGGAGCGACAAGGAGAGTAGGTGGAAGGCCTCGCTGAACTGGCCTTCCGGCGACACCATGCGCAGATCTACCGCTACCTCCGCCGCAAGACCGGCGATGCCGATCGGGCGGAGGATCTCGCCCAAGAAGTGTTCGCCGACGCGGCCTCGGCACTCGCGCGGGGTGATTGGCGCCCCGCGTCGATGCTCGCGTGGCTCTACACGATCGCGCAGCGGCGCTTCGCCGATGAGGTCCGGCGTCGCCGACACTCCTACAACGGCGTACCTCTTGACGACCTCCTCGACGACGTGCCGGCGCCCGACTAC
>JALYLO010000215.1 GCA_030774175.1 Actinomycetota bacterium | reverse complement strand
GGCAGCGCGAGCAGATGCTCGGGCGACGCGCCCGTGAACGAGTAGATGGACTGGTAGTCGTCGCCGACGACGCAGAGCTCGTCGCGGGAGCCGAGCCAGAGATCAAGCAGGGTCTGCTGCAGCAGGTTGACGTCCTGGTACTCGTCGACGGTGAAGGCGCGGAACCGTTCGCGCAGTAGGCCCAGCGCAACGTCGTCGGAGGAGTAGAGCTGGATCGCCAGCTCGAGCAGGTCCTCGAAGTCGGTGTAGCCCGCCGCGTTCTTGCGCTCCTCGTACTGCGCGTAGACGCGCCGCATGAGATCGGCCGGTATGGGTGGCTCGTGCGCGTCCAGTTCGGCGCGGTAACGGTCGGGCGTGATGCGGCGGTTTTTCGCCCACTCGATCTCGGTCGCGAGGTCGCCGGCCGGACGGAAGCGGTACGCGCCCGGAAGCGAGTTCGCGATCCGCCGCAGCGACAGCGCCTTGGACGAGACGATCTTCCCGACCCGGCCCGCTGCGTACTGATGCAGCTGCCCGAGCGCCGCCGCGTGGAACGTGCGCGCGAAGACACCGGGTGCGCCAAGAGCGTCGAGACGCCCACGCAGCTCGCCCGCCGCTTTGTCGGTGAAGGTGACCGCAAGGATCTGGTCCGCACGGAACGTGCCTGTCGTCACCTGGCGTGCGATGCGGTGCGTGATCGTCGTGGTCTTGCCGGAGCCCGCGCCCGCGAGGATGCAGACGGGGCCGCGCACCGCCTCGACGGCGCGCCGCTGCTCGGAATTCAGCTCCACGGGCGCCAGCCTAGGCCGCCCGGTCGGACGGATCTCGAACGCTGAAGGAACAGCTTGCGCCGCCTTTTTCCACAAGCGGTGATCGCGATGAGTTTTCGCCGGTACCGTGGTCTAAGGGGAAGACGCAGCACTATCCGGACAGGCCTCCAGAGAAAGGACGGGGAAATGCAGAAGCTCACTCCATGTCTGTGGTTCGACACCGAAGGCGAAGAGGCAGCGAACTTCTACACGTCGGTGTTCCCGAACTCGAAAATCGTGGACGTCTCCCGCTATGGCGAGGCCGGGCCACGGCCCGAGGGGACGGCGATGGTCGTCAGCTTCGAGCTGGACGGACAGAAGTTCACCGCCTTGAACGGCGGGCCGGATTTCACGTTCAACGAGGCGATCTCGTTCCAGGTGAGCTGCGAGACCCAGGAAGAAGTCGACGCGTACTGGAGCAAGCTCTCCGAAGGTGGCGAAGAAGGCCCGTGCGGCTGGCTGAAGGACAAGTTCGGGGTGTCATGGCAGATCGTTCCCACTGCTCTGCCTCGGCTGCTCGGCGATCCGGACCGCGAGAAGTCGCAGCGGGTCATGCAAGCAATGTTGAAGATGAAGAAGATCGAGATCGACGAGCTCGAGCGAGCCGCGGCGGAGGTGCCGGTCGCCTCCTAGCCTGGCAGCGTCAATGCGCGTTTAGCCTCTGAGCGTGAAGGCGAGCCGGCGTGTCGTTCTAGTCGCTCTCGTGCTCGCCGCCCTGATCGGAGGTTCCGTCGTTGCGTACGGCTATCTCTCTCTGCGCTGGGGCTGTCTGTCGTACCGGAGGCGGAACGGCCGCTGCGACCGACTGAGGTCACGGAGGCCTTCGCCGGCGGGGGTCTCGTGCTACGTCCTGTGCCGCCTTCGACTGCTCCGAGCGGTGGCCGTGTCTTTCGGCATACCGAGGGGCAATGCGACCATCGTCGTCTACGTTTGCTCGACGCATTGTGTATCTACGTCGCACGCGTTCCCGCGGCGCTTCGCGTCAGAGCCGGTTGGGTCAGGAATCGTGTTTCGCAGCGTGTGGATCTGGGCGACCGGCGAACGTCAAGCGAGAGGCCAGTTGCTGCACAAAGTCAGTCCAATCGTTTCTGAACTGACGCCCAGCAGCCATCAAGGACGCTGTTTCCCGGGCTAGCCTCACTCAGTGGCTTCGGGCTCGTGTTCGGCGAGCCACGCCTTCGCGACGCGTTTTTGCGCTCTCGTCAGCCAGGCCTCGATGACGAGGTCGCGCAGCTCGTCGCGGTCGATGTGCTCGAGATCGGGGATCCGCAGCAGCACTGCTGCGTAGCCGTTCCAGTGCGGCGTGGTGAAGAAAT